>JAUVEG010000004.1 GCA_030594925.1 Gammaproteobacteria bacterium | reverse complement strand
AAAGATTTTCGGCAAAAAGGTTATCCAGTAGAGTCCACCGCCGAGAAACAGCGTCGTGAAAATCACCCCTGCCGTGTAGAGCTGAAAACACTGCATCACAAACAGCCCGCCCATGAACTTGCCGCTCATCTCGACCATCGGTCCTGTAGCAATTTCCGACGGCGCCACATAGATCTCGTACGGATGCTTGCCCATGATCGCCGGCAATATCAGCAATGCGGTCAAGGCAAGCAGCGGCATTTGTACAATCCCCCAGCTGGAGACGTCCTGTTGCTGCTGGATGGCAACCATTTCGGCCAGGTTGGTGGTTCCGTAAATGTAGGATGCGCCGAAGATCACCAGGATAAAGGGGATATCATAGGCCAGCATGGCCGTCAGGGCGCGGGAGATGCCAATCGATCCATTGGGATTGGCGCACTGTCCAACGCCAAGAGCCATCCCCAGTGAAGGGATCATCAACATATAGGCCAGGGTCACCGCTCCGCCCTTGTCTGTAAGTCCTGACATCCCGGGAACAGGCAGCAGGGTCATGGCGGCGATAAAACCGCCGACAGCCATGATGATGCCGATCTCATGCATCAGGCCGTGGGAGATCTGTGTATCTTTGCTATAGAGCTTGATAATATCGTAGATCGGCTGCAATACAGGCGGACCGACACGCCGCTGTATGCGTGCTCCAATCCTGCGCATCATCAACACCATCGCCAGGCCAATGACAAAGGCCAGCAGCGGCATCAGTAGAAGTTCAACAAGCAGTTCATAAAAATGCATCAGACAATCACCCAGGAGAGCGCGAAGACGACTGCCACCAGCAGCAGATAGGATGGATGTGCATTGCGATAGAGCCCCTGCATTGCCGTCGAAAGGGTATCCACGGCTGAAATGAGACCACGCTCGAGCCACTCGAAACTGTTGCGGTACCAGGGACCAATCAGATGCATCAATCCCGGGTAGAAGTTGTCGCTGTAGTGATAGCGGGTTTCAGCAGTGAGGAAATGGCCACCGGCGTAGTTATCCAGCTGATGTACACGCTTGCTGCGTCCGCCAAGAAAGAACACCAGCGTACCGAAACCAAACCCGACCAGCAGCACGGAGACGATCCAGATCATGTCAAGACCACCACTAATGGATACACCACCGAGGTGATGCGCCAGAACCGGGAGACCGATACTCGTCTGCACGGCGCTGGTCCAGTCAAGCACCAGGCCGGGGAAATAACCGGTCACAAAAACCACGGCGGCAAGCAGCATCATTGGAATCACCATGCTCAACGGCGCTTCGCGCACTGCGGCGTGTTCGACGCGCAGCTGGCCGAGGAAAATATTGTGTATCAGTTTGTAGACGCTCAGTATGGTGCCGAGCGTGCCGATCACTGCACCGATAAACAACAACGGACTGCCGTCAACGATCAGTGAGCGATAGATCAGCCACTTGGAGACAAAGCCATTCATCGGCGGCAGTCCGGCAAGACCGATAATGCCAATCAGCATAGCCAGATAAGAGAGCGGCATACGCGTAAACAGACCGCCCAGTTTGTTCAGGTCCGAGGTGCCGGTGCGATGAATCACCGCAACCACAGCCATGAACAGCATCGCCTGGTAGGATGCATAGTTGAAGACGTGCATGAGGCCGCCGGCTGAGCCAAGATCATTGGCAATGACGATGCCCAGCAGCATATAGCCGGTCTGGCCAACGCCATGCCATGCCAGCAGGCGGCGCGCATCATGCTGGCGCAGCGCGATATAGGTCGGAATGATGATCGTGAAGACAGCAATCCAGGCCAGTAGATCTTGCGCATCGAGGAAGGTATAGGGGATCTCCATCTCGACCAGACGGCTGATTCCAATCAGCTGAACAACCACCACGATAAAGGCGAACAGTCCCATGCGCGAGGAGATGGCGCCGAGGAAAGCCGCGCCCGGCCCCGGTGTCTCGGCGTAGGCTTTCGCCTGCCACAGGTGAAACGGCAGTATTGCCATCTTGACGCCAAAGCCGGCTGTCAACAGCACCACCAGCGTCCACAGGGTGGCGCTCGACATAGTCGGCACAGCCTCCTTGAGTGACTGAAAATCAAAACTGCCGACCTCTGCATAGATCAGCAGCAGGCCTCCCAGTAACGCCATGGCGCCGGCAAAAGCGTAACTGATATAACGCATGGCATAATCGAATGCTTTGCCGCCCGCCAATGCCATGATCAAAAAACTTGCCCAGCTGACCAGTTCCCAGCCGATGAACAGCGTCAGCAGGTCGCCGCTTGCCAGCAGCACCAGCATCGTGAAGACGTTCAGCGCCAGCGCCCCATGGAAGAGACGCAGATTGCCGCCATTATCGCGGTATTTCTCTCCCCACTCACCGGATGCAAACCAGCTGCAGAAGAGACCTGCGCCGATAGTAATCAGTGCAAAAAACCACGACAGCGCATCAAAACGCCACAACATCTGTTCACTCAGGACATTAAACCTGAGCGAGGATTGAACCACTGTCATGGTCGAGTAACCCAGGCCTGACATCATCAGCAGCGCCGCGCCCTGCAACGCATACAGGATGGTAACAAGCCAGCCACCGACTCTCATGTTGCCAGCCAGCAGTGCGATGACAACAGTGATTGCTGAGATCAGCAGCAGATAATCCAGAGCTGTCATTGCACTCCCCCTGATTGCAGTGGTTGCGGCGCCACGGTTTGTATGTATGTCGAGACATCGCTCGCCTGCGCCGCAATGCCGTCGAGCCGGTCGGCAAGCGGAATCAGCATAAAGACTGCTGCGACCAGTCCTGCCCCAAGGAATACCGCTGTAGCAAGATCCAGAGTTGCATGCGCGTTATGAGGCGTCGCAGCCGGCTCCTTCTCATAGAGTTTCATGACGACGCGAAACAGATAATTCGCCTCCAGTGACGCCGCGGCAAGAATCACGAATGCAGCAAAGTAGTAGAGCGGCTGATCCAGCGCCAACAGCGGCATGATCACCAGCAGTTTTGCCCAGAAACCGGGCAGCGGCGGTACACCGATCAGCGACAGGGAGAGCAGCACGAACAGCGCAGCGCCGAGAGGAGATGTTTTCGCTGCGCCGGCGAGTCCCTTGATCGAACCTCCCCAGCGTTCAGCCAGAAGGAACATCGACGGCTTTAAAAAGAGATGATGCACCATCACCGCCAGGGCCGCAAAGATACCTGCATTGCCTGGTATAGAGAGAGCAATGAACATCACGCCGAGCTGACCAATCGAAGAGAAGGCCAGCATGCGGTTGAGATCACGTGCGCGCCAGGCGGCCAGTTCCCCGCTGACAACGCCGAGAATGCCAAGCACCAGCAGCACGGTCAACGCCTCGGGTTGATGGAAAACAAGGATCAGCAGACGCATGATGATCAGCAGCGCCAGTTTGGAGACGACGCCTGCAAGCAGCGCTGACACCCTGCTGGATGCCGTTGCATAAACCTCGGGCACCCACATATTGACAGGGAAGAGTTCAGCCTTGACGCCAAATCCAACCAGCATCAACACAAAGGCGGCGAAACCCTGCAGATTATTGAGTTTTTCAGGTGCCAACTGCGCAAGCTGTGCCAGGTTCAGCGTCCCTGTTGCCTGGTAGACCAGCGCAATACCGGCAAGCGCAAGCGCGGCGCCGAAACCACTGATCACAAGATAACGCAACGTCGATGCAAAACTGCCCGATGTTCCCCTGCTGGCAATGAGCCCGTATGAGACCACTGTCATCAATTCATAGAAGACATAGATATTGAACAAGTCGCCGGAGAGCGCCAGGCCGGAGCCTGTGCCTGCGAGCAGCAGCGCCAGGGATGAGCTGCGCAGTTGATTCTCCGTGCTGCGTGGCCACAGCAGCAGCGTACCGATGGTCATCGCAAGGGCAAACAGCAGCCCGAATTGATCAGCGTAGAGCGTAATGCCCAATGGCGCCTGGAATCCGCCCCACTGTACCGCCAGCGGCGCATCACCCAACTGAGGCCATACCGAGAGACCAATCGCTGCAGTCGCCAACAGCACCAGAGGCCCCATCACGCGCGCCGCGAATGTCGAGAGGCGATCGATGCTCGAGAGTAAAAAAGCCGTCAGCAATGGCAGCACGATCATTAATACCAATAGACTCATGAGCCACTCTCCTGCTGAACGACGCTGTTGAGAGGAACTTTTGCAATATCATCAGGCTTTTCGCTGCTCGACGGCATATCGATGCCTGCTTCGTCAGAAATCTCCTGCTCCAGCTTGAGGCGCACTTCACGCATATCCAGGGTGCCATAGGCACGCTGTACACGAATCGCCAGGCTCAGCGCCAGCGCCAGAATGCCGACGCCGATGACGATGGCGGTCAGCACCAGCGCCTGCGGCACAGGGTCCGCCATCATGGTGGGAATGTTGTCAGCCACGATAATTGGGGCGGATGCGCCCTCGTGGTAGGTGGAGAGCAGCAGCAACAGGTTTGCTCCCGCTTCCAGCAGGGCGATGCCGAAAATGATGCGCATCAGATGATTGGAAATCACGATTCCACTAATGCCGATCAGCATCAGGCCAAACGCCGCTATATAGAGAATCGTGTTGTTATCGAGGATATCCATGCTCAATCCAGTGCCTCCGCTTCAGCAAGGTGCGCCAGCAAGCCGGCCAGTTCGGAGCCCACCTTGATGCCGACTGCCAGATACAAAATGGGAAGAGTCCCGGCGGAAATCAGTGCGCCAAGTTCACCCTTGTCAAGCAGCGGAGTGAGAAACTCCTTGCCGTCGAACATCGCCAGCAGGCCAATGATAATAAAGGTAGCGCCGGCCAGACCTTCGACAAGTGAGACAACCCGCTGATCAATGAGAGTGATCCCGGGCCTTGCCAGTAGCGGCAGGAAAAAAGCAGCAGCAAGAATCACGCCGCCCTGGAATCCGCCGCCAGGCGTCAGATGTCCATGCAGAATAATATAGAGGCCGACAACCAGCAGCAGCGGAAACAGCAGGTCGGCTCCGGTACGCAGGATAAAGCCGGCATCGGGGTCGCGCGGCGCATCAACTCTGCGCCTGCCGAGCACCATGCCGCCGATCATAGCGGCTGTAAACAGGATAGTGAGCTCCAGCAGGGTGTCGATACCCCGGTAGGCCAGCACCACCGAGGTGACAAAGTTGGCAGCGCCTGTCTCCTCTGCGGCAACGGCATTGATCGCCTGGCCTGCATTGACTGCCGTATTGCTAAAGTCTATGTGCTGATAGATCGCGGCAATCATCACCCCGAGACCCAGCAGAAAGAGTGCAGCTGTAAAACGACGCATCTTATTGACCCCGCCACAAACCCAGGCGGCGCAGCGCCAGGGCAAAAAGAAGGCTGCTCAATCCGGCGCCGATCGCCGCCTCGGTCATGGCGACATCAGGAGCACGGACAACAACAAACAGAAACGAGAGTCCGAGTGAAACTACCGACATCGCTGCAAGTGCGGCCAGAAAATCCTTGAACAGCAGCACCGCCACAGCACTGAGCAACATCACGATAACAACAACTAAAACGACTGCTTCCATTTCCCCTACTCCCCGCCCTGCTCTTTAATACGCCAGGGCTTGATGCCGCTGATTTTTGCGGCGCGTGCAATGATCGATGCTGCAACCGGGTTGGTAAACAACAGGAAGCCGGCTATGACCAGCAGTTTTGGCCACCACGTCGGGTGCAGCAGTGCAATCCCGAGCAGCACGGAGAGGGAACCCAGGGTCACTGCCTTGGTCCCTGCATGGATGCGGTTATAGACATCCGGCATGCGCAGCAATCCCAAACCGCCGAGAGCGATAAACATGGCGCCGATCACGAGGAAGATATCACCGATTACATTCATTTTTGATTCCCTTCGATAGCACGCGCAATCGCCACTGTACCGACAAATGCGAGCGTCCCGTAGACCAGCGCGATATCGAGATAGATGGGGTTGTTGAAGTAGGCAGCCATACCCGCCAGCCCTGCAGTGGTAATCACCGAGAGTGTATCTGCAGCAACCACACGGTCAGGCGTTGTCGGCCCGAGGAAGAGGCGTATCGCACTGAACCCCATGCCGACGAGGAGAAGTGCTATAGCTATAAATTCAAGAGTAGAAATCGTCATACCAAAAACCGCTTGATGTGCCGTTCGAAGGAGGCGGCGATGGCATCCGTCGCCATCTTCGCATCTGTTCCCGGCGGACAGTAGACCCAGTGAACAAGGATGGTGTCATCCGTCACATCGACACTCAAGGTGCCCGGTGTCAGTGTAATGGAGTTGGCCAGCAGCATGCGGCCAAGCGGCGACTTAAGGGTGGTCTTGATCTCGACCATTTCAGGGCGAATCGGCAACGAGGGTGTCAGCACGCGCATGGCCAGTTCAAAATTGGCTTTGATCAGCTCCTTGAAAAAATGAACCAGGTAGAGCAACACATAGAGTGGAGCCATAAAACTGAACTTGATGCCGTTGTAGATGGTAAAGCGGGAACCAAACAGCAGGGTAATCATCAATGAGACAAAAGCGCCGAGAGCCACCTCCTCCCATGCCAGGCTTCCGCTCAGCAGCATCCACAGCAGTAGCGAGATGCTAAACACAAAAGCGTAGTGTGCGCCTGAAACAGTGCGCGTCGTTTGCGGAGTATCCATTGTGATTTCTTCTGGGATTAGAGGTGTATTGCAACAGCAAAGAGGTTACAGCCTGTCTGTTTCATTTCCATGACAACCCGCAACAGATTTTATTTGCGGGAGAGTTTACAGGATATCCAATATCCTGCACGAAAATTTTTGCTTTGTTTGCGAGACAAATTTTACTCTCCCGTCAACATATGTCTAATACATTATTCTTTGCATCTTGATAATGAAAACGCATCATGATGTTTCAGGCATTTGTTCCAACCTCTTCCGGGACAAAATCCCTGGCAATTCGCTTGGTTAGCGTGTAGATGCCGCGCAGCCTGTCGAGCAGTTCCATCTCCATCCTCACCAGGTTCAGGCGAGTGCCCTGCTGTTTTCCAATACGTTCGGACTGGCGCAACAGAAATTGATCCGCCAGACGCCGTACATCATCCTTTGCGGCAATCACGTTCTCAGCAGCTTTCTCGTCCTCCTCTCTCACCGCAGTGACGGCATCGTCGATAGAGTTCCTGATGGTATCCGTCAGATTGTTCAGCAATATTCCTGTTGCCTCGCTGACATCTTCATCCATATCAATATAGCGCTTGCCGAGCTCCACCAGGTCCAATTCGATGGTATTCGCGAGATTCCCCAGATTCACAGTGGCACTCATCAAAGCCTGAAAGTGATGACTCTGTTGGTCCGTCAGCGGCTCCTGGCGGATCTCACTGAGATATTCAAGGATGGCGTCATGCAGAATATCAACCTTGTGCCGCATTTTCACTATGCTGTCACATCTGCTCTTGCTGCCACTGCCAACGGCGGCGCGAAGCGTCGAAAACATCTCAATGATAATCTCTCCCATGTAGCCAAGTTCGGAACGCACCTGCTGCAGAGCCATGGCGGGAAGTTTGACGACATCTTCATCCAGAAAGCGGGGCTCGACAAGAATCTTCACCTTTACCGGCTTTTCCGGGATCAGCCACTCCACCAGCTTTGCGAAGTAGGTCGTGAAGCCGAGAAACAGCAGCGTATTGGCCAGATTGAAAATCGTGTGCGCATTCGCGATCTGGCGAGGCACCTCCGCCGCCATGCGCGCCTTGCCGGAAAGATCCGGCGCTGTTGGTGAAATCGAAACGACAAAATCCGCCAGTTGCGGAATAAACATCACCCACAGCAACACGCCGGCAATATTAAAAATAACATGCACCGCAGCTGCCCGTACTGCTTCAACCGGTTTACCCAGGGATGCAAGAATTGCAGTCACACAAGTGCCGATATTGGCGCCGAAAGCCAACGCGATGCCAGCCGGCAGCGTAATCAACCCTGCCGAAGCCATGACGATGGCGATACCGGTCGTTGCTGCCGAGGACTGCACCAGACCTGTAAAAACCGCACCGACGAGGATGCCGAGCAGCGGATTCTCCATCTTCACCATCAGGTCGAGAAACGGCTGATAACTCTGCAATGGCAGCATTGCCTCACCCATCACACCCATGCCGTAAAAAATCAGGCCGAGCCCCATCACCATAGCGCCGCTATGGCGCACGTTTTCCCGTTTTCCGGTGAACAGCATGAAGAAGCCAGCAGCCACCAGTAGCAGCGCATACTGGGTGATATTGAATGCGACAATTTGTGCAGTGAATGTGCTGCCGACATTCGCCCCCATGATGACACCCACAGACTGCGCCAGGGTCATAAAGCCTGCAGAGATAAATCCAACCACCAATACCGTGGTGACAGACGATGAGTTGAGCACCGCAGTCACAAAAGCGCCGGTCAAAGCCCCCAAAAAACGGTTCCTGGTCAAACTGGCAAGCACGTTTTTCAGGGTGTCACCCGCCGCCGCCTTGAGCCCCTCGGACATCTGCTCCATGCCAAACAGGAACATTGCCAGTCCGCCAAACAACCCCATCGTGAGAGTGAACCAGTTGATCTCACCCTCCCCCTCCACTGTTTCAGCCAGCACAGGAAGCGCCAGCATCAGCAGCAAAAAACCGACCGACAACACGATGGTTGTGAATTTCATCTCCGGAGATGGTGTGTAAAGCGTCAATATTTTATTCAATTCCCACTCCAATTTTTTTCGTGGTTATTTTTTTGGAATCACTCCCTGACCCAGCAGCGTAGGCCGGATAAGGCGCTTTCACCGATTTTTCATTCAATGCAGGATCTTCCAGCGCCGTCATCCGGCTTTGTGTTGCCGGATTTCGCTTACGCTCATCCGGCCTACGGACTGCATAATCTTAAAATCCTTTTTTACCACGGAACACACGGACAACACGGAATATATTATTGTGGCTCTCTTTTCTGTGTATTCCGTGTGTTCCGTGGTTATTCAATCTGTATATCAATCTCTAATCCAGCTCAAAATCCTGTTATTGGCAGGCATCTCATCGTCATTCAACAGCTGCATGCCCGCCTGCCTCGCCAGTTGATTCAAAGCCTCGAAATCCCGCACACCGCTGAGAGGGTCCCGATCTTTCAGCCATAGATCAAATCGCGCATTACTCTCACTGGTGAACTCGCCGTTGTAATTGAAGGGGCCATAGAGAGCAAAGAGACCGCCCTGTTTCAACACCCGCCCGACTCCTGCAAACATGGTTTCCACATCCTGAAAGTGCATGATGTGAGCGCTGTTGGCAGAAAACACCGCATCAAACTCCTGCTGAGGCCAATGATCATGGCTGACATCCAGTGCAAGCGGCAGCCCGGTATTGGCCAGGTCAGCCTCATTCAACCACATGGAGATTCCGCTGTGATTCTCTCTTCTATCACTGGTATGCCAGATCAGATGCGGCATCTGTTGTGCAAAAAAGACCGCATGCTGGCCCGTGCCGCTGCCAATTTCAAGCAGCTCTTTGCAAGCGGAAAACAGCGGTTGAATGACGGCAAGGATGGGGTCGCGATTTTGATCGCAGGATTCAGAATATGGTTTCATATCAGAAGTCTGTGCATGGGGGCAGGTTATTGTCTCTTTTCATTCGTGGTCAGATGACCACTCCTACATCTGCTGTCAGCACTCACTGTAGGAGCGGTCTTCTGGCCGCGATATGCAGACAGCCAACCACACATGTGGTTATTGAGAATCTACGCGATGTAGGATTCCATCTCCCGGTTTATTCACACTTTTTATAAGGACTCGCTACTTCAAGCTGCGCCATATATTCAGCCACAGCCTGGCGCTCATGTGCGACAAAGTTGCTGATCGGCTGACGAAAATCGTCATCTGCAATCCAGTGGCTGGAGCGAGTCAGCGTTGGTAAAAAACCACGCGCTATCTTGTGCTCGCCCTGAGCGCCGGGCTCGAAACGCTGCAGCCCGTGACGAATACAATATTCAATGCCCTGATAATAACATGCCTCAAAATGGAGAGCGTCAACCTGCTCGATGCAGCCCCAGTGCCTGCCGTAGAGCGTGGTATCACTGCGGTACATCAAGGCTCCGGCAATACAAGTTGTACCGGCATCAGCAAGCACCAGCACAATCTGATCAGGCAATGTCTGCGCCAGCTCCTGAAAAAAACCGAGATTGAATGTGGCGACACCCCACTTTTCGGCAAATGTCTGCTCATAGAAACGGCTGAAATTTCGCCAGTCAAGCGACGTTGCAGTATGGCCGTTAAGCACCCGCAGTTTGATATCGGCCTGTGAAACCTTGCGCCGTTCCTGGCGGATGTTGTTGCGTTTTCTGGAGACCATTCGGTTCAGAAAATCATCGAACTCCCGATAGTTTTCATTGCGCCAGTGGAACTGGCAATCATGCCTGCTTAACAACCCCTGCTGGTGAAAAAACTGATGCTCACGGCTGTCTGGAAAGAGCACATGAAAACTGCTCACGCCGCTCTCTTCGGCTAACCGCAATGCAGTTTGCAGCAGCAGCGGCCGGACCTCCTTTTCACGGCCTGCAACCGCAAGCAGTCGCTGTCCCGTTGCCGGGGTGTATGGAATGGCTGAAACCAGCTTGGGGAAATAATTCCTGCCCGCTCTCTCATAGGCATCGGCCCAGGCATTATCAAACACAAACTCACCGTAGGAGTTGTGTTTTTCATACAGCGGCATGGCGGCGATCAATAAATCATCTTCATACACAGCAATATGCCGGGGCAGCCAGCCAAACTTCTCCCCGACGCAACCATGCCTCTCCATCGCATTGAGAAACTCATGGCGCACAAAGGGATTATTGTCCCGCACCAGAGCATTCCAGACATCAGCAGTGATTTCACTGATGCTGGTGTGAATTCTAACTTTCAAGCATGGCCTCGCTCTATTTTCATCTCTTATCCATGTGCATCTGTGTTCATCTGTGTTCATCTGTGGTTCAAAATCATATTTTTATCGTGGTCAGACGACCACACCCACATCCAATCTTCATGAATTACAGGTTATACTTTACCTGAATATTCATCAGTTTCCCCTACCTTCCGCATGTACGTCAGGAACGATCAGATTCCATCGTCGAACGAGCACACCGCCACGCTGATCCCTGGCAAAATAGAGCGGTGACCTTGGCGCGTGTTTGTTGACCAATGCGAGATCATCATCCCTGACATAAAAAGTTACGCGATAGGTCTCAAGAAACCAGCCTACGGCAGCCCACAATAACTTCTGCTGAAAAGCATCGAGAAGCTCGAATAAATAACGGTGAGCTTAAAATTGGAGAACTCCTATCATGCAAGCTTTGCGCCTTGATTGAAACGCTGTTGGAAGCCGACGACTACTGCCATAATTTCGTCGAACGTCGGAACCTCGCCGTAGAACATCTCCTGCTGCATGTTGTTATAATCTACTTGCCATTGTCGCAGGTGATCGTCCGGTGGCGCCAGCCGCAACTGGCCCGGATTGATCGTCGAATAATCCACCCACGTATAACGGAAATAGACTTGGCGATGCGCAGCAATACGCCGGAATAGATCCAGATCCTTGATAGCCTCGTCGGCAATGCCAGCCTGAATCAGGCGATACAGGTCATAATAGTGTCGCGCCATGCCTTCTTTGCGTCTCGCCTTGTTTGAAGGACGAAAGGTCTCTTCGTGTAACAACATGGCCTTTTCCCAGAACGTGCGTCCGGGCGTAACGGCCAGGACGCCAAACTCTGGTTCTGAAAACAGATCAGGAAAAGCATCACTAATACAGCTCTGTATAACGATGAGTTCAGCAGGATCCGTATCAGAACGACCACCCATCTCGATCTTAACGGCTCGACGAAGATAGGCTGCCCGCTCTGGCAGCGCCGTCGGATAGTGAAAAAGCAGTGTCTGTTTGTCGGGGTCATCGAGGTCTGGCACAAGCTCCCAGTCGAGTGTCTCGGGCAACTCCGATGCGAACGTTTCAGTCAGCGCGGGAAGAATCCTCTCCCTGACATGCTGCTGGCATGCTTCCCTTAACGCCTTCAGACGGTTTCTTGTCTGTTTCTTGCTCGGTGCCGCCTCCGGAGCATCTTCGCCCTCAAACCCCAAAGATCCCCTGTCGATGACAATATCGATATCTTCGGAAAAACGTTCAATGAGGCCCCATCCCTTGGAGAGTGATGTACCGCCCTTGAATGTCAAGCACGCTCCCCATTCAGGCAGTTCAAACAATTTACGCAGCGTCCAGCAGACCCAATAATCCTTCTCTACAGCCACTTCCGACAGGTTCAATTGCGCACCTGCCTGGGTACACACAAGCCGACGTCGCTCTTCGGGCATGGCAAGAAACTCCTTCATAACTCATCCTCTTTATCAGCCAACCTGTGAAAGATGTCCGCGATCCAGGCGGGGGTGTAGCGAATATCCTTTATCAGTTGCCGACGCGCCTCATCATCAAGGCGGCGGTCAAGTTGCGCGATGACCTGCTCGTCAACGCTCTTTTGACCCAGATGTCGCAAAGCCTGGATCACGAGGCCACTGGTTTTTCCGGCAGTGGCCATGTTGCGCGGCGTGGTGTGCTTGAGGACAATCTGGCGATTGCCAACCTGAATCGTGCGAGCGCGCCCATCGGTCAGATAAACTACCTTCATGGGCACTTGGGTGGAAAGACCGAGCAGATTGGCCGCATAGGCGCCGGAAGGCTGCAGCCGGGTGGCGTCACGGCCCGCCACTGCTCTGGCAATGTCATCTGTGGATGGCTGCAAAGTCCCCAGTTGTTCGTCGTTCTTCGGAAAGTCGTACAAACCCCGGGCAAGTTGTCGAATTGTGCCATTGTCGCGATAGCGCATCAGCGCGAGATCAATTGAACCGCGTGTACCAAGATCCTTGAAACTGTCAGGCGTAAAAACCCAGCCCCGCGCATGACCCCGGATCCGCCTTAGAACTTTGCTATCGGTGCTGTCGCTGTGTTTTCCCATGATATTTGAAAGAAATCTATATGTTTATTTCTTTCAAAACTATAGCATAATTTACAGCTGTGTCGAGTTCTCAAGGAGAGCCAGTAACTCACTCCCTGTAACTCACTCATCAACTTCCACAATACCTTTGAGTGTCCTGCCTGTCCGCAACAGCCTGTTTCAGACTGACAGTATCGGGATTTCACCAGGCAGGGTGATGTAAACGTAGCATTCAGCGTTAGAAGTCATTATCTAATCCACTGGATTTACAGGCGCAAGCACGCTGGCGTGTGTCGGAAAGAGCAACTCCGGTCGAAGACTTGCCTTTTTCGGCATCGGCCACGGCCCGTGGTAAAATAGTTCCAGCTGGCAAAACAGAGCGTTTCAATCAAGGAATTATGGATGTACCTTTTGAATAGAGTATTCGGGGCACATCTATCTGCTTGAAATCTGGACTGTCGCCATAGTCGAATATATACGTTTTGCTGATAGAAATAACTGTTTTTATTGCCATATCCGTGTTGTTGCTGGATGTTCACCACCCGAAACATATGAGAACCCGATGAAATATATTGGAGCCCACGTCAGCGCCCAGGGCGGCGTTGAAAATGCGCCTTTGAATGCACATAAGATTGGTGCAAAAGCCTTTGCGCTGTTTACCAAGAATCAGCGGCAATGGAAGGCAAAGCCGCTTTCAGAAGAGAGCATCACTGCCTTCAAAGACAACCTTGATGAGGCTGGCATTGCGCCCGGGCATGTGCTGCCGCATGACAGCTACCTGATCAATCTTGGTCACCCTGAGCAGGAGAAACTCGAGAAGTCACGGGGTGCCTTTATCGATGAGATGCGGCGCTGTGAGCAACTGGGACTCAAACTGCTGAACTTTCACCCTGGCAGCACACTCAAGCAGATCTCTGAAGCTGACAGCATTGCCCGCGTCGCCGAATCCATCAACCTGGCACTGCAGCAGACATCTGATGTGGCTGCCGTTATCGAAACGACAGCCGGACAGGGGACCAATCTTGGCCACCGCTTTGAACAACTTGCTGCGATTATCGATCTAATCGATGATAAGAGCCGCGTCGGAGTCTGTATCGATACCTGCCATATCTTCACAGCTGGATATGACCTGCGCACCACCGAAGCCTGCGAACAGACATTTGCAGAATTTGAGAAGGTTGTCGGTTTTAACTATCTTTGCGGCATGCATCTGAATGACAGTAAACCTGACCTGGGTGCGCGCGTTGACCGTCATGAGAGCCTCGGTATCGGCAAGATCGGCTGGGAGGCGTTTCGCTATATCATGAACGATCCGCGTTTCGATGAGATCCCAATGGTGCTGGAGACCGTCGACAGCTCCATCTGGGATGTCGAGATCCAGCAGCTCTATGAGTTGATCGAGCAGTAGCAACTGATATAGGATGTGCTGACGAACGCATCGAGCGTAATTGATGCGCCTCGCTACGCTCTGCACATCCTATATGTTGATTGAGCAATAACCATTTATGTCAGAGACCACCGTCATTGATTTTATCCGCCATGGTGAGCCCGAAGGCGGCAGCCGCTATCGCGGACACTCGATTGACGACCCTCTCACCGACAAGGGGTGGCAGCAGATGTGGCGCGGTGTAGGTGGTGCTGCACCATGGGATATGATTCTCTCGTCGCCGCTGATTCGCTGCGCGCTGTTTGCTGAGACCCTCGGAGAGCGTCACGCCATTCCGGTGATCATCAATGAGCAGCTCAAAGAGATCGGCTTCGGCGCCTGGGAGGGAAAAACAAAGGATGATTTGAAGATGGAGCGCGGCGAGGAGTTTACCGCGTTCTATGCCGACCCCATCAACTGCACGCCGCAGGATGCAGAACCGGTGAGCAGCTTTTTTCAGCGCATCAGTGCTGTTTTCGATTCAATCAGGGACCACCATGCCGGCAAACACCTTCTGGTGGTGGCGCATGCGGGTGTCATCCGCGCAGCCCTGACCCATGCGATTGGCGCAGATGCCGCCTGCATGTATCGCTTTGATGTCACCAATGGCAACATTAGCAGAGTGCGCATCGATGATGGGCGCAGTCAGGTTGTGTTGTTGAATGGGCGGTTGAGCGACTAAATCAAATTCAAACTCAGGGTCCCTTCCATTTTTTCTGCAGTTTCTGATTTTCCGGTGCGGCTGTCGCCAACCAGTGCAATGGTGATGCTAACTTCGTCTCTATCCGCACTGCTGTCGCGCTTGCGCAGCGCAGTGCTCTTGATCAGATCGATGAGTCCTTCGGCCAGATGCACCGGAGCATTCATCTCCACGTCATCACGATCCTTGTAACCGCAGCGCAGGATATCCTCATCGCTGTTGTCCTTGTAGACACCGGCCATCAGCTGGCTATAGGCCACACCGATCTGCATCTCATCCTGCTCGACCAGCTTTCTGACGACATTGATGAACTCCTTCTCATTTCTGACGAACTGCTCATAGAGTTTCGGGTGCAGAATGGAATCGTCAGCCTCTTTGAGCAGCGGGAATGGATTGGCCCAGTAGCTGCTCTCCTTGGAGCCGCGGCCCGTATGGGTGCTGCCGGCAGCAACCCGCTCACCCAGTCGCAGATGCTCGATCGCATCCTCCACCGACATATTGGTATCGATGGTGCTCTCGCCAGGCTCTACCAGGGTGAAATTATTCATATAGAGCAGCACATCCAGTGAATCGCCGTTCGTCACCTCTTCACAATCCGTGACAGGAACAATTTGGCGGGCGTTGGATCCGGTATCCTTGTTGTAGCCGATCTCACGACCCTCCATCTGCATTTTCGCCTCGTCGCTGAAGCCATCCAGACAGGCAAATGCACCGGTTTCGGTGCCATAAAAGAAGGGGCGCATAACGTGATCGTCACCCTTCTGCAGGTGAATGCGGCCCATATCATCGGCCTTGATCAGCATCTCGGTTATATAGGGTTCATCGCTCTGCTCATCGAATTTCACGATATAGCGGGTGCAACCGCAATGCAGCGGAATCTCTCCATTGCGGATCGCGAGCACATTATGCAGGGTCAATACGGGCTTTTTGGCATATCCAAAATATTTCAGTTCATCCCTGTTCGGCACCACACCTACCAGCACCTGATTTTTATCATCCCAGTAATAGCCAAGATCATCAAGGTCGGCAGCGGGATCGCCAAAGATGAAGATGCCATCCGCTGCGCGTCTATTCCTGATATCAGCAACCCTGGCAAAGGGAAACAGGTTCAGCAGGCCCGGCTCCATCTCGATGCATCCACGGGATTTGTGGATATAGGCAATAATCAGATAGGCGCCTACCTGGAGCGGAACCGAGACCCAATCATCCGGTTCGAAAGCCTGCAGATGCAATGGATTATGATCGAGCTCATAAAATGGCAGCGCGCGCTTGTTCGAGGGTGTCGAATAATCCACGCCGGTGCGAATATCCGCCGCAATGGTGACAGGAACATGCGACAGTGGCACATAATCCGAAGGAAGCCTGAAGTAGTGCCCGGAGATCTCTCCCGCAGTCACATTCGGGGTGACATCCAACCCTTGTGAACGGCGCACACCATGCTCCAGCCCAACCTTTTTCATCAACATTCTGCGGGTGTCGATAATCAGCTCAGTCAGACTCATCGCCTTGCCGGTGACTTTATCCTTGACCGTTTCAGGCGTTTCGGCGCCGGTGCTGACTACCTCGTTTTGCAGACGGATCAGGCGCGAGTAGGATTTGCGACGGAAGTGATGAAAGGCGCCATCGATAAAACGCACATGATGCTTTGCCTGCTCCAGGTCGTGATGAGAGTCAAAACCGTCACTGTCAAGGATCTCCAGAAAATGCCGCGCGCAGATCTCTTTGATAAAATCGACTTTATGCCGGGCTTCAGGCCGATGCTCGGACCTGTGGTCCAGATCATCGATGAACTCCTGCTTGTAGATCGCAAGATAACGGGAAAATGAGAGGCTTTTAAGAAATTGCTCCGAAGTGGTGCAACCATCACGAATTTCAAGGAGATTTTCCATCCACAAACTCTTCAGCTAATTCAAAATAGCCGGTGATTTTACCACAGAAGCAGTTACGGTTTCTCCATTCCGCGCGCCGATTAAGAAAACCGGCTGAAACGGGATTGCACATCTATTTGGTGATTCTCGTGTTTTTCACCAGTGCTTCATCAAGGTAATATTTCAAAACCGGGGAGTGTTATCATGTGCGATGTACATTACATACCATCAACAAAGGAGCATCCACTATGCGAAATCAATTGGACAACATTGCACGGCTGAAAGCCTTACTTTTGGGAGTGGCCGTTGCGCTCTCTCCATTAACTGCCAGCGCAGATAATTCGGCAAAAGGATTTGATCAGGTATTTAAACTGCATGGCATTACTTTTCATGTCACCTCTACTAATGAAGGTTCACTCAATCAACTGGAGATCACGCCTTCCGGACTGGAAGTCGACAATTCGGTCATTAAACGCGAAATCGACGGTACGCTGACGAGCGCGGATGTGGGGGATGCGAATGGAGATGGTTCACCGGAGATTTATATCTATGTCACCTCTGCAGGCAGCGGCAGTTATGGTCAATTGATCGCCTACAGCGCCAACAATAAGAAATCACTCACTGAAATCTATCTGCCACCGCTGGAGGAGAATCCGGATAACGCCAAGGGGTATATGGGGCATGATGAATTCGGGCTTGTTGAGAACACTCTGGTGAGACGTTTTCCCATCTATCTTGAAGGTGACATCAATGCCGCTCCCACTGGCGGGACGCGTCAACTGCAGTACAAACTCACCGCCGGCGAGGCCGGATGGGTATTTAAACTGGATAAGAGCATGACCTACTGAACGATGGGCCAGCAAGTGGTAAGAACCACACCTGATTAAAGATACACAAGCCCAGCCAGTCGGGATTTTTGTGGGTATCTGTTTCAAAACGGTTATACGATGATGTCACAGGTATTTTTACCACCCTGCCCCACAAATAATAAAGGCCGGTAACTCAATGAGTTACCGGCATTTTTGTTGGTAGGCGCGAGTGGATTCGAACCACCGACCCCCACCATGTCAAGGTGGTGCTCTAACCAACTGAGCTACGCGCCTGTAAAGCAGCGCGCATTGTAACCACTCTTTGAGATGGTTACAAGCACATTGTTCCCTCGAGGCACTTGCAAAACCCGTCATTCCGGCATGCTTTTAGCCGGAATCCATTTGTCTTAATCTACAAGTGGTTGATTTTATGGATTCCGGCCTGCACCGGAATGACGTATTTGAGAGTTTTGCAAGAGGCTCTCCCTTGTGCACATTTAACCGGATTGATTTCAGTATTCTTAACTTTGTTCTGCCTCCTCCATCCCTAGAGTCGTCACAGGAGTAGAGGCAACCGGCTCACCCTTGATGCGCTCACGCATTCCCTGCACGAAGGCGTAGAATGCCGGCACCAGCAGGGTTCCGAGAATCGCTGCAGCGACCATCCCCCCCAGTACGGCTGTCCCCAGTGAGCGGCGGCTTGCAGCGCCTGCACCGACGGCGACTGCCAGCGGGATGACGCCGAGGATGAAGGAGAATGCGGTCATCAATACCGCACGAAAACGCAGCCGCGCGGCATTGAAGGCAGAGTCGGCGATGCTGTTGCCCTCCTCCCTGAGCTGCTTGGCGAACTCGACGATGAGGATGGCGTTCTTGGATGCAAGTCCAACCAGCAGTACGATGCCGATCTGCATGTAGACATCGTTGATGAGTCCCGCCAGTGTTTGGGCGAGGACTGCGCCGAAGATCGCTATAGGCACCGCCAGCATCACCGAGATGGGAATCGACCAGCTCTCATACTGCGCCACCAGGAACAGAAATACGAACAGCAGCGCCAGACCCAGAATAATCGAGGATGAGTCGCCGGCGAGGAGCTCCTGGTAGGCCTGTCCCGTCCACTCAAAGGTGTAACCGGCCGGCAACTTCTCTTTGGCTACTCTCGCCATCGCCGCAATCGCGTCACCGGAGCTGTAACCCGAGGCCGCACTGCCGTTGATGGTGATGGAGCGATAGATGTTGTAGCGGTTGATCATGTCAGGACCCAGCAGAGGCTCGGCCTTCAGAAGGGTGCGCATCGGCACCATCTCTCCAGTTGCATTG
>JAUVEG010000222.1 GCA_030594925.1 Gammaproteobacteria bacterium | reverse complement strand
CGCAACCGCTCTGCCTCGATTCGTATTCCATGGGTATCAAGCCCGAAAGGACGCCGTATCGAAGTGCGTTTCCCCGATCCGACCGCGAATCCCTATCTCTGCTTCTCTGCGTTGATGATGGCCGGTCTCGATGGCATTCAGAACAAGATCCACCCCGGTGATGCAGCGGACAAGGATCTCTATGACCTGCCCAGAGAAGAGGCGCTGGCAATACCAACCGTCTGCTCCAGCCTGGACCAGGCGCTTGAGTCGCTGGATGCGGATCGTGAATTCCTCAATGCCGGCGGCGTCTTCACCAACGACCTGATCGATGGTTTCATCGACCTGAAGATGGACGAGGTTACGCGCCTGCGCATGACAACGCACCCGGTTGAGTTTGATATGTACTACAGCCTGTAGAGTCTGTCATTCAGTGGCGCAAAGATTCCCTTATTGACCCGAATGTCACAGCAGGCGCAAAAATTTCAACAGCAGCTCATCGATAACCTGCACACATCCGTGCTGTTGTTCGATGAGGAGCTTGAGCTGGTCTATGCCAATCCGGCGGCAGAGGTTTTGCTTGCTATGAGTCTCAAATACCTGCTTGGCAAGCAGGTATTTGAGCTGGTTCAATGCGAACACGACGATTCCCGCAATAAGCTGAAAGAGGTGATCGAGAACCGCAACTCCTATACGGAGAGAGAGATCACGATTCGCACGCCGCACCATCTGCTGACGGTCGACTATACTGTGATGACGATCTCCGAATCGGGGCAGCATACGTTGATGATGGAGTTGCAGCAGGTGGACCGGCAGCTGCGCATCTCTCACGAAGAGCAGTTGATCAGCCAGCAGCAGGCGTCGCAGGAGTTGCTGCGGGGGCTGGCGCACGAGATCAAAAACCCGCTGGGCGGTTTGCGCGGAGCAGCGCAGTTGCTTGAGATGGAACTCGGGGATGCGGAGTTGAAAGAGTATACCGGGGTGATCATCAATGAAGCCGATCGCCTGCGCAACCTGGTGGACCGGATGCTGGGCCCCAGCAAGCTGCCGAAACTTGCCGAACTGAATATTCATGAGGTGCTGGAGCGGGTGCGCCAGTTGGTAAGGGCGGAGAGTGGTGAGCAGCTCAGCATCGTGCGGGATTATGATCCCAGCATTCCGTTGCTGAAAGGCGATAGTGACCAGCTGATACAGGCATTCCTGAATATTGCTCGCAACGCGGCGCGTGCGCTCGATAATCGTGGAGAGATTACTCTGCGCACCCGGATATTGCGCCAGTTTACTTTGGGCAGCCAGCGCCACAGGCTGGTGGCTAAGATCGAGATATCTAATAATGGCCCCGGTATTCCCGATGCGATTCGTGAAACCCTGTTTTTGCCGATGATTTCGGCCAGTGACGGCGGTATGGGGCTGGGGCTTTCGATTGCGCAGTCACTGATTGCCCGTCTTCGCGGCTTGATCGAGTGCGACAGTAAGCCTGGAAAGACGACATTCACCACCTACCTTCCTGTGGAAAATGACTGAGACAAATACAAACAGCTGTGAGGTGTGGATTATTGATGATGATTCGTCGATCCGCTGGGTGCTGGAGAAGGCGCTTGCAAAAGCCGCTATAGCAACCAGCAGTTTTGAGAATGCCGAAGATGCATTGCTGCAACTCAAAAACAGTCAGCCGGATGTGATTATTTCCGATATACGCATGCCCGGTATGGGCGGGCTTGAACTGCTGGAGAGGTTGCGAGAGGAGACTCCTGAACTGCCGGTGATTGTCATCACGGCGCATTCGGATCTGGACAGTGCAGTTGCCGCCTATCATGGCGGGGCTTTCGAATATCTGCCCAATCCTTTCGATTTTGAAGAGGTCGTCGATAAGGTCCAGAGGGCCTGTCAGCATGCTGACAGCGACGCTGCAGCTGAAGCGCAGCGTAACGAGATGCCGGAGATCATCGGTGAAGCTCCGGCCATGCAGGAGGTGTTTCGTGCAATCGGCAAGCTGGCGAGATCAAATATCAGCGTGCTGGTTACCGGTGAGACAGGCACCGGAAAAGAGCTGGTGGCAAAGGCGCTGCATCGCCACAGCCCGCGTGCAGCCAACCCTTTTATTGCCATCAATACGGCGGCAATTCCGCGTGACCTGCTGGAGTCCGAACTGTTCGGGCATGAACGCGGCGCGTTTACCGGCGCTACGGAACGCCGTCCCGGGCGATTTGAACAGGCTGATAGCGGCACCCTGTTTCTGGATGAAATCGGGGATATGCCAGCTGATCTGCAGACACGCCTGTTGCGCGTATTGTCTGATGGTGAGTTCTATCGTGTGGGTGGACGCAAACCGGTCAAGGTGGATGTACGCGTGATTGCAGCGACACATCAGGATCTTGAGCAATTGGTGGAAGAGAAGCTGTTCCGTGAAGACCTGATGCATCGCCTCAATGTGATTCGTATCCATATCCCCGCCTTGCGTGAGCGCCGCGAAGATATACCATTGCTGATGAACAAATTTCTGATTTCAGCTGCCGAAGAGTTGAATGAAGAGCCGAAAGAGTTGCTGCCGGAGACAGCGCTGCAACTGAGACACTTTGACTGGCCGGGAAATGTGCGTCAATTAGAGAATACCGCGCGATTGCTGACTGTGATGGCAGCTGGAAAGTCGATCCATCTGCAGGATCTTCCTGCTGAAATACGGGAGATTGATGACTCTCAAATGCATGGAGAGTGGCAGGCGGCATTGAAGTTATGGGCAACGCAAATGTTACTCCAGAGTGATAAGCCGTTGCTGGATAGTGCAGTACCTGAATTTGAGCGTATCATGATCGAGGCGGCGCTCGAATCCTCGGGTGGGAAAAAGAACGAAGCCGCACTGCGTCTCGGCTGGGGAAGAAACACCCTGACCCGCAAGATGCAGGCGCTGGATATAAACGAGGACTGAGTGCTGAGGAGTGAGGACTGAGGATCAAAACCTAAAACCTAAAACCTAATAACCTAAAACCTAAAACCTATCTCATGTCTGACGAACGCAAAATGATTCTGCTGGGCGCGAATGCCGGCAAAGAGCAAGTCTCTATTGACGCCGGTATGGCTAACCGCCACGGCCTGATAACCGGTGCTACGGGCACCGGCAAGACGGTCAGCCTGCAGGTGTTGGCGGAGTCTTTCTCGCGGCTCGGGGTTCCGGTCTTCACTTCGGATGTGAAAGGTGATCTTTCAGGTCTTGCCAAACCAGGCAAGGCACATGAGAAAATAACCGAACGACTCGAGTATATTGGAATCAAGGATCACCCGTTTGAGGGCTGTCCGGTGCTCTTCTGGGATGTTTATGGTAAAAAAGGCCACCCTGTCCGCACCACTGTTTCGGAGATGGGGCCTGTTTTGCTGGCCAATCTGCTGGAGTTGAATGAGACCCAGTCGGGAATCCTGTTTGTGGCCTTCAGCATCGCTGACGACCAGGGATTGCTGCTGCTGGACATGAAGGATCTGCGTGCAATGCTCAACTGGATGGCTGAGCATCGCAAAGAGTTGAGCAGGGAGTATGGCAATATTGCCTCCCAGAGCGTCTCGGCGATTCAACGCAAATTGATGGTGCTGGAAGATTCC
>JAUVEG010000226.1 GCA_030594925.1 Gammaproteobacteria bacterium | reverse complement strand
GGGCTGCAGGTCCATATTCACATTGAGACTGAGGCCGTGATAGGTCGAGTGTTTTTTGACGCGCAGGCCGATCGCTGCAATTTTTGCTGCATCGACATAGACGCCTGGAGCCCCCGGTTTGCGTGTGGCGGCGATTCCCTCCTGGTTCAACAGCTGTATGATTGATTCTTCAATATTGTTGACCAGTGAGCGGATGCCCATGCCGATCTCTTTCAGATCCAGCAGCAGATAACAGACCAGCTGTCCCGGACCATGATAGGTTACCTGTCCGCCGCGGTCGCTGTGTACCACGGGAATCTCTCCGGCATCGAGCAGGTGTTCGGCTTTCCCCGCCTGCCCCTGTGTGAAGACCGGCGGGTGTTCCACAACCCAGATTTCCGAGGTGCTGGCGGCGTTGCGCTGTGTTGTAAAATCCAGCATCGCACGCCACACATCTGTGTAATCCTGCATGCCCAGATAGCGGACGGTCAGGCTCTCATCACTCACGACCCGCTACTCACGCCTCACGACTCCTCCCTTCCTCACAAAGCCATTGCCACGGCTTCGTGAGCGCTCAGCTCGTGATAGAGAGCATCCATTTGCGCCCTGCTGACGGCGTTGACGCGTACAGTGACAGCAAGATAGTTGCCCTTGCTGCTGGGTTTGCTGCTGACGCTGCCTTCGCCGAGATCGGGAGCATGGCGGCGCACGATTTCAACCACGATGGTTTCAAAATCACTATCCGCCCGGCCCATCGCCTTGACGGCAATTTCGCAGGGATATTGCATGATCTCCCCGGGAACTTCGTTCAGCAGGTCCCGCATCAGATCTCTTCACCTTGTCTGAGCCGCTGCTTGCACGCTTCATAGAGGGTGTTCATCTCTTCCCAGAGCGCGCCTGCAACGCCGTTGCCGATACTCTGACCATTGAGTTTCAGCACAGGCAGAATCTCCTTGGTGGAACTGCTCATCCAGATCTCATCCGCAGTATGCAGATCCCCGGCTGCAATGTTTGCCTCTGCATAGGGAATGCCATGTCGCTTTGCCAGCTCGAGGACGATTTCACGGGTGATGCCGGGAAGCAGAGAGTCGCTCTTCGGCGGAGTCATCAGCAGCTTATCCCTGACGATAAAGAGATTGCTGGCGGCGCCTTCGGTGGCTAAATCATCACTAATGAGAATCGCCTCCTGAGCTCCCGCCTGTTTCGCCTCATGACGCGCCA
Organism: Gammaproteobacteria bacterium; assembly: GCA_030594925.1. Classification (GTDB taxonomy): domain Bacteria; phylum Pseudomonadota; class Gammaproteobacteria; order Chromatiales; family Chromatiaceae; genus Sva-25. The sequence continues at coordinate 2,299 of JAUVEG010000226.1, read as the reverse complement.
ATACATTTGCCAGCAGCGTGATCGCCTTGATGTTGCAGAGTTTCCACCTGGGGTCGTCAAGGGTAATGGCATGGATTCCCCTGCGTTTCTCTTCAGCAGTCGGAGTTTTCAGTGGTTTTGTCCTGGCATAGATGGTCGGCTCGATATTTTCCGGCCAGGCGTGGTCACGCACATCGGTGCAGCCGCGAGTCACCTGCAGGTAGAGCGCCTGATCGGAACTGCCCAGCTGTGCGGTCAGGCGAGTCAGAATCTCCTGCCACTCACTCTGTGTATGCGGGTTGGCCATGCCAATCCCGCGCAGACTATTGTGCAGGCGCTGCAGATGATGCTGCAACTTGAACAGATGCCCTGCATAGACAGGGATCACCTCGTAGACACCGTCGCCAAATAGAAAGCCGCGGTCAGTCACAGAGACCCTGGCCTTCTCGATCGGGAGAAACTCGCCATTCAGATAAACATCGATACTCATGGGGGGTCGCTACTCCTCAAACCACAGCAGTGCGGTATCCACCAGCCAGCTAAATATCCCCGCCTCCTTGACCTCTTCAAGGGCTATCAGCGGAATGGTTTTGAGTTTGTCATCCTGCAGCATGACGTTGATGACGCCGATCTGTTGTCCTTTGCTGAGCGGCGCCTCGATAGGTGTTGATAGAGAGAGTTTGGCCTTGAGTTGATCTTTCATGTCCCGCGGATAGCGGATGACGACATCGGCGCCAACACCAACGCTGAGGTTGTCCTTTTCACCTTTCCAGATTTTGACGGATTTGAGCTCGTCCCCTTGCTTGAAGAGCGTGCTGGTCTCAAAAAAACGAAAACCCCAGTTGAGCAGCTTGCGGGATTCTACAACCCGGGCCGAGTCGCTCCTGGTGCCCATGATGACAGCAATCAGCCTGGATCCATCCCGTTTGGCAGAGGAGACCAGACGGTAACCAGCGGCAGCAGTGTGTCCGGTCTTGACGCCATCGACTGTCTCATCCTGCCACAGCAGGCGGTTGCGGTTTGGCTGGGTAATCTTGTTGAAGGTGTATTCCTTCTCGGCATACCACTTGTAAAGTTCAGGGAATTCAAGAATGGTTGATTCGGTAACCAGTGCGATGTCGCGTGGAGTTGTGTAGTGATTCTCATCCGGCATGCCGGATGCATTGACAAAATTACTGCCGTTCATTCCCAGCTGCGCTGCATGCTTGTTCATGAGTTCGGCAAAGGCCTCTTCGGAACCTGCAACGTGCTCTGCCAGGGCCACAGCGGCATCATTTCCGGACTGGATAATCAGTCCTTTGAGCAGCTTTTCGACTGAGACCTGCTTGTTCACCTCGATGAACATTTTCGATCCCTGCATTTTCCACGCTTTCTCGCTGATGAGGACCATATCCTGAAGCGCGATGCGACCAGCCTTGATCTCGGAAAAGACCACATGCGCAGTCATTATCTTGGTCAGGCTGGCTGGTTCCAGGCGGGCATCGGCATTGTTTTCACTGAGTGTTTGTCCACTCTCGACATCCACAAGCAGGTAGCCGCTGGCATTGACCGTCGGAGCCTTGACGGCGAATGATGCGCCGGGAGCGAGTAAAAAGAGAAGCAGGGCGGCGGGTAAGAGCTGTCTAAGCATAGTGAATCTCTGGATAAGTCCATGGGATAAGGGTTCGGGGGAGGGGCGAAGCGACATGATTAAAGTTTCCATAGTATTCATCATGATTATTGCGTGGATTGTTGATTGATTGCCTGTGCAAGCTGATAAACAGCCATCGCATAGAGGTTGCTGTGATTATATCGTGTGATGACATAAAAGTTGTGTAAACCGAGCCAGTAATCCTGTTTATTTTTCTGTTTATACTTCAGGATTGCAGCTTTATCCAATGCACGTACCTCTGTAGGCAGGCTGACTCCTGATTTACTGATTTTGCTGATTGAGACGTTCGGCTTCTGCCCGCGTCTGTTGCCAAGCGGCAGGCCGGGAGGTTGCTTGTCGAGTTTGAAAGCAACGGCTTCCCCGGATCTCCAGCCATGACGTGAGAAGTAGTTGGCGACACTGCCGATTACATCAGCAGGGCTGTTCCAAAGATCTCTTTTTCCATCGCCGTCGAAATCGACAGCATATTCACGAAAACTCGAGGGCATGAATTGCGGCATACCCATGGCGCCTGCATAGGAGCCTTTGGGGGTCAGAGGCTCGAGCCCCTCCTCACGCGCCATCAACAGATACTGCTCCAGTTCGGAGCGGAAAAATTTTGCCCGTTTGGGGTAACCGAAGGCGAGCGTCCTGAGTGCCTCCATGACAGCATAGCTGCCGGTATTCTTG
>JAUVEG010000034.1 GCA_030594925.1 Gammaproteobacteria bacterium | reverse complement strand
TGTGGGCATGGATTTTGATTATGCTCCTGCTGATCTGGAGGCCGCTATTATTATCAAAGAGACAGGCATCGGTGAAGAGATTGCCAAAAAGCTGGTGACTGTCGGGCAAGCCGCACGTCATTTGAAAGGTCATGGGCTGGACGAAGGGATTTCAACCCGCCTGATGGTCTACGCCGCCAATTTGATCGACAGTGGCATTTCAATGACTGATGCCTGCCGTATGGCAATGGTTCGCCCCATCACCGATGATGCAGATATTCGCAGTACGCTGGATCATGCGATCGATGCAGTATTTGCCGAGTAATTCAGGTTGTAAATCGCTCCAGCAACTGAACGGTAACTTCTAAAAAAGACCGTGCATTGTTCGAGTCTCTGCAGGTTCGGGATCAGCCTTTCAGCGCCGCTGTGAATACATCCATGTACGCTCTGATAAAACATCCCTGTTTCATACAGCCCTGAAAAGCAGACTCCCAACCCTGCTTCCTGTAAGGGGTTATTGAAAAGTCACACTGAACGGTCTATCAATATGAGTACAAACGAACCCGAAACAGCAGCTGAAACGCGTTATCCAGCCTATCGTTCGGCGCTCCAATGCAGTTTTCCGCAACTTGAAGATGTATTCGATGACTGCATGGATGAGGCGGCTAAAACGCTCTCAAGTAAAGGAGTGGCGGACTACCTGGAGGGTGCATCGCTGGTGTGCATGATTGGCCGTGGCTTCGAGCCGGTGCTGGTCTACCTTGAAGAGACACCGCAGATTTGCCGTATCGTGGGTGAACAGGCGGCCGAACAGATCGCCCAATGCGTGTGGAAGATGAGCCGCACACCCAATGGCATCGCCATCCTGCCATTTTTGCAGGCGCTTCCCTCGGCCGCCAGACGGCTGCGAAGCCAGGAGCAGTTTGACCACTATATCGAGATTATTTTCGACTTCATGAAGGCGACCACGGGTTCCATTCATGGACATCACACCACCATTCCCAGCCCCGGTCTAACGGATTTTCTGGAGAAATCCCCCTATCTGCTGAGCCAGCTCTCCCTCGACGGCATCAAGAACTGGGTCGAGTATGGCGTGCACTACTACACCAGCCACCCTGAACGGCAAAAGGACTACTTCACACTGCAGTCAGCCGACAGCAAGGCGATCCTGCAGCGTGAACGCCATGGAACCCTGTTTGCAGACAACCAGCGCCGCCTTGATATGTACATGAAATCGCTGTGGAATGAGAAAGAACAGCTGGTTCCCTACTCCTCGGGCTTTGATGAACTGCGCAAGCCGCAACCCTATTATGACGCGCTGGGCATCCGCATCCCGGATGTGCTGGATGACAGCAAAACCGGCGTCTCCGGTCTGAATCGTTATCGCGCAACCCTGGCGCACATGTCGGCGCATCGGCGCTGGAGTGGGAAAATCGTCGTCGATAACTACAGCCCGTTTCAACGCATCGGCATCGAATGTCTGGAAGATTGCCGTGTCGATACTCTGGCGATGCGCCAGTATCCCGGTCTCTACAAGCTCTTCATGGCTTTGCACCCACAGCCTGAAGAGGATGCTTGCAAATCAGAGGAAGAATCTTGTATTCGCCATCGCCTCGCGATGCTCTCCTATGCCTGTATGAATCCGCAGCACGACTACAAAAACGAGGATATTATTGAATTCGCCGGGCGTTTCCATGAAATCATGCAGCAGGGTGAATCCAGCCTCAAAGAGATGGCATCCATCTCGGTCTCCTTTATTGCGCGCACCCGTCGGCAGAGCGATCAACACCATAAAATCTATTTCAAGGATACCGAAGTCAGTTATCGCGATGACAACCGTCACCTGTGGATCTACATCGAAGAGAGTGATGACGAGGAGTTGTTCGAGCAGGAGAAGCAAAAAAACATTGATCAGGAAGTGGACAAGCTGCCGCCGCGGCACTATCCCGAGTGGGATTACAAGGCGAAAAACTATCGTCCCGACTGGGTGAGCCTGTATGAAAACCTGCACCCCTCTACCTCTCCGGAAAAAATCGATGCGCTGTTGAGCAAGCATGCAGCACTGGCGAAACGCATCAAGCAGATGCTGGAACTTCTCAAACCACAGAATTTTGTGCGTGTGCGCTATCAGGAGGAGGGCAGCGAACTGGATCTGGATGTCGCCATTCGTTCGCTGATCGACTACAAGAGTGGAGTGACGCCGGATCCACGCATCAACATGAGCCACAAGCATGATGGACGTGATATCGCAGTGACCCTGTTGGTGGATCTCTCTGCCTCGCTGAATGAAACACCTGAGGGTTGCAGCCAAACCCTGTTGGAACTTAGCCAGGAAGCTGTTGCATTATTAGGAATAGCCATCGATGGACTGGGCGATCCCTTTGCCATTGCCGGTTTCTCATCCAATACCCGTCACGAAGTTCGCTATCAGCACATCAAGGGGTTTAGTGAAAAATGGGATGATGAAGTCAAGTCACGTCTATCAGCAATGGAAGCCGGCTACTCAACCCGTATGGGAGCGGCTATCCGTCACGCAGGCCACTACCTCGGGCATCAGCAAGCGGATAAGAAACTGCTCCTGGTCCTGACGGATGGAGAGCCCTCTGATGTGGATGTGGATGATGAACACTCATTGATCGAGGATAGTGCGATGGCGGTAAAAGAGCTCGATCAGGAAGGCATCTATACCTATTGCATCAATCTCGATCCCCAGGCGGATGAATACGTGCAGGATATCTTTGGAAAGCAGTATACGGTCATCGATAACCTGCAAAGCCTGCCCGAGAAACTCCCGCAGTTGTTTATGGCGCTCACTAAATAAGTGGTCGCTGCAGCCGAATATGCATGACAGTGTAGCTTCTCAATAACTCCGTACACTCACTAGATATTTTCCCAACCTACAATTACACGGGATTATTGAGAAGTTGCATTACAGGCGTTCAAGCTCCTGAGTAGATTGATCTTTTTCAAAAGAGATAAATAATGAAGAAAACATGATCTGAATCAAACAAGCTTCTTTTGATTCAACTATAATTTGAAATCAGCCTGCACGGAAAAAGAGGGATATTCGGAATTCTCCTTCAGGAAAAAGCATGTGGGCTAAAGGTTTGGATTTACTTAATCAACTACCAAGGTATTTACCATGAAAAAAAATATTTCCTGCAATCGTAGAGACTTCCTCAAGTTCAGTGCGGCTGGCGTCGCAGCGGTACCTTTTGCCAATCTGTTAATGAGCGGAGTCGCCCATGCGGAAGATCTGCCGCACCTGGAAGAGAGTGATCCAGTGGCAACAGGCCTGAAGTACGTCCATGACGCTGCTGCATCCAAGGATCGTAAAGACGCTACCAGCACCTGCGCCAACTGCCAGCTCTATACTGGTGCAGATGGCTCCGAGTGGGGCCCTTGCGCAATCTTTGGCGGCAAGTCTGTCAACGCCAAGGGCTGGTGCATGTCCTGGGTTGCCAAAGCTGGCTAATTCCTCTTAGCCATTTTGTGCGGAAAAGGCAACAGGTGCTGACATCTGTTGCCTTTTCTGTTTTCTGCAGGCTTCATCGCCTCATGACCATCAGCCAGCGTCCGAAATTGAGCAGGCTGGCAAGAGATGCCGCCACATAGGTCCAGGCAGCTGCTTGCAGAATACGTTTCGCCGCAGGAAACTGATCTTCCCGCAGATACCCCTGCTTCAGAATCGGCAGCGCCTTGTTGAAACTCGCATCCAGTTCGACCGGCAGCGTAATCAGCTGCACGACCACCCCCATTCCCATCACCAAAAATGCGCCGATAACCGGGACCAGGGCTGCTGCTGGCGACCGCATGAGCAAGGCCAGAAAAGGCGCACTGATCAGCAGCAGCATGCCAATCTTGCCGGATTGGACTGCGATCACAGCTAGACGGGTGCGCAACTGAAACATCGGTTGTTTGACCGCATGCTGCAGGGCATGACCTGTTTCATGCGCCGCAACTGTGATTGCAGTCAGTGTCCTGCCGTCATATTTATCAGCGGTGAGACGAACAGCACGGCTCATCGGATCATAATGATCACCAAGCTCCGTTTTCTCGACAGTCACACTCTCAAGTCCATATCTGTCCAGCAGGTGCCTGGCCAGCTCTCCCCCCGTACCTGTGAAGTTCTCTTCAGCAGAGCGATTGTAACGGTTGAGGATATACTGAACCCACAGTTGCGGCCCGTACAACAGCATCAAAACAGCAATAATCAGGATTAAATAGAGCATGGAGTTACAACGTGGAAAAAAAGTTCTCTCTGCGTGTTATGCTTCAATAAACTCATTTGTCATCAATATCCACTGACATGATAACGCCCTGAAGGAGGAGATATGAGAATAACTGAAATTTCAGCAGCATTATGCATCTTTGCGTTCAGCAGCGGTATCTCTCATGCTGCTGAATCCGACGAAGCCATGAAAGAATACGACCAGGCCATCACTCTCAAACCTGATCTTGAGAATGGCAGAAAGGCTTTTGAGTCCTGCGCCGTTTGCCATGGCCCCGAAGGCTGGGGAAATGAAGAGGGAACCTATCCGCAGATTGCAGGACAACTGGCCAGCGTCACCATCAAGCAGCTGGCTGACATACGCGTCGGCAACCGCAGCAATCCGATGATGACCCCTTTTTCATCAATGCGGGCACTTGGCGGCCCCCAGGCTATGGCCGATGTTGCCGCCTATATCGCACAGCTGCCAATGACCCCCCGCAATGGCATTGGCCCCGGGATGGACCTGGCTTCCGGGGAGAGACTTTACAAAGAGAACTGTGTCGATTGTCATGGAGAAAACGGCGAGGGTGATGTGAAAAAACATATCCCCCTGATTCAGGGACAGCATTTCAACTACCTGGAGCGCCAGTTCCGCTGGATCAGCAATGGCAAGCGCCGCAATGCTGATGAAGAGATGGTGAAACAGATCAAGGAGTTCTGGGGACGTGATATCACTGACGTGATGGATTACACGTCACGCCTGCAGCCGCCAAAAGAGAAGTTGGCGGAGGCCGGCTGGCAGAATCCGGATTTTCCAAACTATGTGCGAAGTCCCACCTATGGATCATCTACAGGATGGGAGAATAGAGAAACTTCTGATCGCAAAAGCAGGTGGCGTCAGCGACGGGATTGAGATTTCACTCTCGCGGTCAGATGACCGCTCCTACAAGTTTTTTAGGAGCCGGATTCTCTACTGTTGCAACAGTTCGAGCAACTCTTCTGCGTCATTTTTGCGTGCAATATCAAGCGCACTCTCTCCATCATTACATTTGAGTCCAACATTCGCGCCCTTTGCCACCAACAGGCCGGTCATGGATGACGACCTGTTATAGACTGCCTCCATCAGAGCAGTGATGCCGTCATTGTCCTGTGCATCGATATCGGCGCCCAGTTCCAGCAGCAGTTCAACAACATCCTGCTTGTCACTCGCAGCAGCAATAATCAGGGAAGTGGCGCCCTCCCTGTCACGGGACTCAAGGTCTGCACCCGCTTCGTCGATCATCCTGACTATACGCACATGGCCTTTTATGGCCGCGATCATCAATGCCGTGTTGCCGCTCTTGTCAGACGCCTTGACATCAGCACCCTTGAACAATAGCTGATCAACAATTTCGACAAGATCATAGCGGGATGCAAGCATCAGGGAGTCCTGCCCGGACTTGGTGCGGTCATGCAGATGCGCGCCCTTCTCCAGCAACATCGCGGTAATGCCTGAATGCCCATTTTCTGCGGCAAACGTCAGTGCAGTGCAACCGCCCTTTGTGCGGCTGTTCACATCTGCGCCACGATTGAGCAGGGCGACAATGGTCGAAAAATTGCCATTTTCAACCGCCATCATCAGAGCTGTCTTTCCAAACCTGTTTACCGCGTCTACCTCAACCTGATTAGTCTCCAGGTAATGAAGAACCGCTTCAGTATCACCGACACTGGCCGCGATACGGTACGCTTTCGCAATCTCATCAGCACTTTCTTCTTCACCGGCAACAGCGGCGAGCGGAGATACCAACAGCAACATTAAGGATATCGCAAGGAATACGCTACTCTTCATGTGACCACCTCTGCAACGATGCATTACCCTTTGCTCTCGTCCTTGTCATTCTCATCCTCCTCATCAGGCTCATCCGGCTCTTCATGCGCTATTCCCTTGTGACAGTCGATACATGTCTTGCCTTCATCGGGGGCCCTTCCATGACGTTTTCTCGCAGAGCGATCCTGCTCGCTGAGATCCATGCTGTCCCAGCTATGGCAACTGCGGCATTCGCGGGAATCCGTTTTGCGCATTTTCTCCCACACGCGACTGGCCATATCCCAGCGGTGCTGTTCATACTTTTCCGGAGTATCAAGGGTTCCCAGAATCTCATGCAGCACATCCTTGTAGGCCATCACCTTGGCAACCATCTTGGGGCCGAAAGCTTTCGGCACATGGCAGTCTGAACAGGTAGCCCGCACTCCGGATTTATTTTTATAATGCAGCGTCTCCTTGTACTCTTCCAGATTGACCTTCATCGAGTGACAGGAGGTGCAGAACTCCATCTCATTTGTATAGGCCAGGCCTCCTTCGAACAACAACATGAAGGACGCGCCGGCAATAAACACCAGTACGAGCAGAAGCAGAGATTTTTTACGAACCATATTTTCTACCTTTTTTCTGGAACAATGCTCTCCCGTATACGGGTTGAGTATTGCTACAGAACCTTGATCAATTCAATAACAAAAATCAGCGTTTCATCGGGACCAATCTTGCCAGCCCCCTGTTTTCCATAAGCCTGCCCGGAAGGGATGGTTACACGCCATTTATCACCCTCTTTCATCTTCAGCAGCGCCATGCTGAAACCCGGGATCACCCGGCTGACATCAAAAGTCGAGGTCTTGCCTCTTTCGACGGAACTGTCAAATACCTCTCCCGACAGCAGGGTGCCATGATAATGCACTTCGACACGATCACCCGGTGTCGGTGTTTTGCCGCTGCCGCTGTTGATCACTTCGTAGGTAACACCATTTTCCAGCTCTTCTACCACCTGCTTTTCTGCTGGCTGAGACTGAGTCTGTGCAACATTCTCCCCGGATTGTACACCTGCAGCATTGCTTCCAGCTACAACCGAAGCCGGGATAAGCAGCAATGATGCAACAGCTGCCGTAAAAAAGATGCGCATATTGACCTCCAGATAAATATCAAAAATTAACAGCCGGCGCCTCACTACATCATACTGACAAAACCAATAGTTACCAGCAACAACAATGTCAGTCCGACGAAGATAAGGAAAGCGCCGAGGATATTGGAGCCGGTCTGCATTCCCCTGGAAGGCTTTTTCACCAGATACTTTTCCAGTTCTCCACTCTCTTTCAGGCGCTCATACTCCAGCTTGTGCTCATGCTTGAACTCCTCGAGCGGTACTGCCCCGGTGAAGATAGTCGTACTCATCGGAAACTTGTCCGGACGGAAATGGGCATTGAAGAAGTGCACCGAGAAGAGGAATATGGTGGCCAGCAGCGCCTCTTCCGCGTGTATGATTGTCGCAATATTAAAGACCCATCCCGGTAGAATCATTGCCGTTTTGGTCGGGAAAAAGAGCATCATACCGCTCAAGCCGATAACGCCCGCACCCCAGAAGGGGGCCCAGTAGTCAAATTTCTGCCAGTAGGACCAGCGGTCAAAACTGGGGCGTTCGCCCTTGCCGAAGAACCAGCGGAACATCGCCTTCACATCGCTCCAGTCCTGCCAGTTGGGGATCATCGATGTGGGGCCGAACCAGCGGAACGTCTTACGCTTGATGATAAAGATATTGACGGCGGCGATGCCAAAGTGAGTCACAAATACCGTCAGCCAGATGGTCGCAGCCGTACGGTGAATGATGGCTTCAACCTGGGGACCGCCCAGCAAGCCGATGATGAACGGCGCCCAGTCGGTATGGGAAAATAGCAGAGTAGACCCGCTCAATACCAGCACCATGGTGCTCATTGCAAACAGCAGGTGGATGATGCGCCACACGACACTGAAACGGCGGAAATAGACCGGCCCTTCGCCTGCCGGAGGAGGCATGTACCCTTTGCCCTCTTTACGGTCACGATACTCCCGGTAGAACCACAGGATGACGTGGGTCCAGAAGAACAGGAACACGCTGATTATCAGCAGAGTCATGAATTTCGCGGTGATCCAGATACCGGGATAACGCTCGAAGTCATCGGCATTGCCATGTGCGTGAAAACCCAGGAATCCCTCGGGGGCATCCTCATGGCACGTCCGGCAGGTCTCCAGGCGGTTGTCGAGATGCACCGTCGAGGTCGGGTCATCGATGCCTTTGAGTTCATGGCCACCGTGGCAGTCGTAACATTTCGCGGTATGGGTGTAACCCAGCCGGTTGACCTGGCCATGGTAGGAGGCCAGGTAGGTTTTCAGCGATGTTTCATGACAGTTGCCGCAGTTTTTGGTGATGGTCAGCTTCATCGAATCCTTGTCCGGTGATTCAATGTTATGCGTGGTATGGCAATCTGAACAGACTGCTGCATCGCTGTTATTTTTCTCCATCACCTCCTTGCCGTGGATAGAGGTCACGTAGGCCTTTTTCTGATCCTCGTGACACTTGCCGCACACCTCGGGGTTCTTCAGGCGGTGTTCGGCGCGCTGCTCGCTGCCCAGGGCGCCGACGTTGTGGGCATCGTGGCAGTCGTGACAGGTGGCGTTGGTTCTGGACTGGTCAGCGAGATTGGGGCGGGCATGGACCGAGTGCATGTAGCTGTCGATCTGCTCCATCACCACCTTGAGGCGTTCGTGTTCGGGATCGTCGCTATCCTTCTGCTCCTCCCACTTCTCCTGGTGACACTGCACGCAACCGACGGTGACAGGGAGCTTTTCATCATGCTCCCCTTTTACCAGGGAGACATTGGTGTGACAGCCGACACAGTTCTGTTCGCCATGGACGCTGTCACCGAACTTGTCCGGGTCGACGTAGATGAACTTCGTCGTGCCGTCATCATATTCCCAAACCTTCTCATCTTCATCATCATCGGCATGGCACTTATTGCATTTTTTGTTCGGGATGAGTTTCTTGACGGCCTCTTTGCCTGTCGCTTTGGCTGCCGCCATCGATGTTTCATCAGCTTTGGCATACAGGTTTCC
>JAUVEG010000282.1 GCA_030594925.1 Gammaproteobacteria bacterium | reverse complement strand
CGCGAGGATATGCCCGATGCCAATTACAGCAAGTGGGTTCCACCGCAGGCGCTGGCTGACGTGATTCAGTTTCTGGCATCAGATGCCGCACGCTGCGTCACCGGCGCCGCAATTCCTGTGTATGGGAAGAGTTGATAGGTTGGTAGGTTTTAAGTTTTAGGTTTTAGGTTTTAGCCAGTAGGGCGCAATAAGCGACAGCGCATTGCGCCGCATGAAAAGGTGCAATGCGTTCCACTTATTGTCACCCTACAGAAAAAAAGATATACCACGAAAGTCACGAATCACACGAAAAACCGGATCAATCAGTTAAATTTTTTTCGTGTCTTCCGTGCTTTTCGTGGTAAAAAGGTTTTGATTAACTCTTTAATTTTTTGCTCAGGAACAGATCCAGGGAGAGTTTTTCAGGGCCAAAGACAAAAATCACAGCCAGCATTACTCCCCACACGGCATGCTGCATCTCGCCTGCTGGTGAGATATCCGGATATGAGGTTGCTGCAACGATGTTCAGGATAAACAATCCCAGTGCAGCCGGGCGGGTCAGCAGGCCAAAAACCAGCAGAACCGGCAGCATCAGCTCGGCACCGGTCGCCAGCCAGGCGGCAATTTCAGGTGACAGCACAGGAACCGCATACTCATAGCGAAACAAATCCAGTGTCGTTGACCAGCTCTTGATTTTGGTCATGCCGGAATCAAAAAAAGCCTTGGCGACCCACAGGCGGAAACCAAGCAGCAGCAAAGGCTTGAAGATCAGGTTTGTCGGCAGGCAGTCTGCCATTAAAAAACCGGATAGAAAATTTTTCATATTATTATTCCCCTCTTCCGCATGATCAACAGAGAAAAATAACTCTCTCTGTGCTGCAGGCTGCTCAAATTCCGGAGCAATGTGACTCCCGAATCCGGACAGCCTGCATTAAACGGAAAAAATAGTAATTTTACTTTTTAGCCGCTTTGACTGTTCCACCGACAATTTTGGTGCAGGTTCCTTCAGGAACGTAAACCCACTCTTCGGCATCACCATCAGCTGAGGACTGACCTGCACAAGCATGCTTGCTGGTGCCGCAGTCGTTCATACCCGCTTTGACGATACCCGTGCACTTCTCCATACCCGGCTTGCCGGCAAGTGCTCCGGTTGAGAGGCCAAGTACAAATGCGCCTGCGATAGCAGCCATTAACATCTTTTTGTATTGCTTCATCTTTTCTATTCCTATATTGGTTATTTGAAAAACAGCTTGTTTGGAAAACGTTTAAAAAACGCACTTTAAGGCTACTTCATTATGCGGCCCGTTACAATAGAACCAGATAATTCGAGATTTCTTACACGATTATCGAGAAAAATAGTAACTTCTCAAAAAGCCCTTGCATTATCCGAGTCTGTGCAGGGTCGAGATCAGCCTTTCAGCGCCGCTGTGAATACGTCCCTGTACGCTCTGATAAAACATCCCTGTTTCATACAGCCCTGAAAAGCTGATCCCAACCCTGCTTCCTGTACGAGGTTATTGAGAAGTTACGAAAAATATTTTTTCTGAGTTGTAAGAAATCCCCACCATGCATGTCTTAATATGCACAGGGGCACTGATTGCCCGGGCTAAAGAATATGATGCTAGGTAAACAAAAACGCTTTGAAACACTGGTGGAGAATTACTCGACCGACTTGTTCAGGTACGCGCTATGGCTCTCCCATGACAAGCATGTTGCGGAGGATCTGGTGCAGGAGACTTTCACCAGAGCATGGAAAAGCCTCCACCAACTCAAGGACAACAAAGCTGAGAAGGGGTGGCTGACGACCATTCTGCGCAACGAAAATGCAAGGCGTTTTCAGCGCTTTCAGCCCGATCTCGTCGAGATTGAGAAAGTTCCGCTGAGTGCAAACCAGAATGATGAGCCGGAAGTAAAAATGGAGCGCAGGATTCTGCGCAAGGCAATGCTGGCTCTGGATGTAAAATATCGGGAACCACTCATCCTGCAGGTGATTCACGGTTTCAGTTGCAGGGAGATATCAAAGACGATGGAGATCTCGGAAAACGCAGTGATGACACGAATTTTCAGGGCGAAGCAACAGCTCAAAAGCGCCCTGACAGAAACTAACGGCTCAGTCGTAGTGAGGTTGTGAAAATGAATGACTTACAATTCAGAAAACAGTGCATCATCGATCCTGACACACATGATGTGGAGTTTCAGCAGGCGCTGGAATCAGCTAATAACAGGGAGTTTCAGGAGCAGTGCATGGAGTTTGACAGCAAGCTTGCAGATGCCCTGAATGTTGCAGCGCCTGAAAATCTTGCGCAGCGCATCATCGAGCGCAACAGAGCACAGAAAACGGACCGCTCAAGGAGTTTCAGCTGGAACAACTGGCGTCCATCGCTCGCTGCTGCAGCCAGTATTGCAGCGACCATGGTGTTTGCCGTCGCTCTGCTGCTTCGACCTCAGGTCGCCTTGTCGGAAATGATGATTGATCATCTCTACGATGACATCAATGCTCTGCATGTGCGCACCGTTGTCACTGATGCCGAACTGCTGCATCTACTGGATCACTTCAACGTCGATATCGAGCGCTCATCCATCGGTACGCTTCACTTTGCCGATGTCTGTCATATCGATAAAACCGATGGAATTCATGTTGTCTATGATGGCGCCAGCGGACCTGTCACCGCCATCTATCTTCCCGGCAAAGAGGTCAAGCGCCTGCAGGCTATCAGCAGGGACCAGTTCCAGGGCATCATCTTCCCCTATCATGAAGGAGTGATGGCCATTATCGGCCTCATGGGTGAAGATGTGCTGCAACAGAAAGATAAAGTAGAGAAGGCGCTGTCGTGGAAAACGGCTGACAGCAATACTCAGAAAACATCGACATAGTCTCCTTGCCCCCTGCCTCGAAGAGAGACGTAATGTCTCTTTTCGGGGCTTTTTTATATCCCAATTTTTTACCACGGACTACACGGAATTATTTTTTCTTTCCGTGTTTTCAGTGTGTTCCGTGGTGATTTTTTTTCGGTGGCAGGTTACGTATGA
>JAUVEG010000127.1 GCA_030594925.1 Gammaproteobacteria bacterium | reverse complement strand
GGTTGCGCATACGACGCGCTCACTCATGATCTCACTGACACTGGTATCCGGTGATGAGCGTCCCTTCAGAAAGACCTTTCGCGCATAATCCCTTTCTGAGATTACGCCTTTGAGTTCGCCGTCTTGCATCACTACCAGCGCCCCAACCTTCTTGTCAGACATCATTGTCAACGCATCGAAAACCGAATCCCCCGGTCTGATGGAGTAAATTTCGGCCCCTTTTGCTCCAAGAATATCTTTGACGAGTTTCACTGTTGATTCCTCCTTATTATTTTGAAGAGATAAACATCCCACAACTCGCGGAGACTACTCACTCAACAGCAATCGACGATGAATGGCATCCGGGTTGCAGAATGAATGCTTTGCATCAAGTATAAAGCAAATTCAAATTCCACTACAGTCTCAATGAGAATAGGAAAAAATCTATTTTTCAAGCAGTTGGCCTGAGTATAAAAAACTCAAACCTTGAATCTATCGATTTCTTGTCTATGCTTATAAGTATAACCACCAACGGGTGCAGCCCGACTTATAAAGGAGCAGCAAATGAACAATTCAATCGATACTTTCCCGAATGCCCCGGGCGACTGGGATCCTGAACAGGCTGAATCAACAGCCGCAGAGCAGGGCCTGACTCTTACTGATGATCACTGGGAGCTGGTGCGCGCCCTGCAGGAGTATTACAGCAAGGTAGAGCGGGCGAACCTTCGTCAGATCAAGGATGCGCTGGATGAGAAGTTTCACGACCAGGGCGGCATGAAATATCTGTATGAGATCATTCCGGGCGGGCCTGTTGCCATGGGCTGCAAACTTGCGGGCCTGGATGTCCCGGCAGGCAGCATTGACCCCTCATTCGGCAGCGTGGCTTAAAAACAAGTTGGCAGTCGTCAGATTGCAGTAGTCAGCAAAAGAAGGTGGTTGTCTCCGCCCATGTTTTTCTGCAAACTGCCAACTGATGACTGCAAACTTTGTTTATTCCAATCCACCACGCTTCTTGATCAGCCCCATGGTTGCTGTAAAGACATCACTCTGGCGGTGCTCGGTACATTGCTTGACGACTTGCCGCATCATCCCTTCCACACCGGCTCCACGAGTCACGTCACTTCCCAGCGCCAGCGACAGGCCCGAAATAAAGCCGGACATCCACTCCCTCAACTGCACATGGGCCAAAGCCCCTGCATCCTCCTTATCATTCGATTCCCACTGCCTGGCTGAGGCGACAAGATCATCACAACTGTGAACACCATAACCATAGAGGCTGGCATTCTGGCTCCATACCGGCGCGGCAGCCAGCAGGAAAAAAAGCATAATGGATAAGCGCATGGGATTCTCCAAAAAAATGTTAGGGCTCTTTCAAACCTCGTCATTCCGGCATGCTTTTAGCCGGAATCCATTAAATCTACATATTCTCTGGATCCCGGCATTCGCCGGGATGACAAGGAATCGGTTGGCGGCATGGGACAGTTTAGCAGCAGGGAGATAGCGCGCAGCAATTCCACTTCAACAGCAGCCACCCTGCCGTCAGCTGCAACACACACTGCACAGGCTCTCAACAGGCGTTGTTTATGCAGTGGCCTGAGTTGCACCAGCTTCTCGAGTGTGCTCTCCAATGCTTCAACTGTCGCCTCATGGCTTGCCAGCAAATGAATCTGCCCTGTTTCCAGCTCTTTGGCTGCAGCACGGAATGCATTTCCAGTTTCAGCTTCACCCTGTGCGGATGATCGGGCAATAACACTCAACAGGATTGCACATTCAGGCAGCAGTTGTCCAAGTAATCGCGACTTGTCACTCTGCAGAGTCCCTCTCGAATGATCTGCAGAGAGACTACACACAACAATTTTTTGCAGCGTCCATTCAAACAGGGTGACATCTGCGTCAAACTGAATCAGAGCATCGATATTACGCTTGAAAAGCTGAAAATGCCTGGCTGAAAGTTCACGCAGTGCAGGCACTGCCATCTCAATCACAGCGAGACGCTGCTGCGGTTGCATCTGCCGTATTACAGGCGCCAGCTGCTGTGTCAAGCGGGCGACATCACCCTCTGTCTGTTTATGCAACGCGGTGATTTGCTTTGCTGCTTTATCGACATCCGCATCAATCAACAAAGCAAAAACAATCGCACGGGCGCCATACGGATCACGACTGTTCTGAACCACTGTTTGCGGAATGCTTCCCACCATATCCGCTGCCCGGGCGATCGCCTCTGCGTCTGGCCGGGCGCTCTGCTCAATGTGCTGCAAGAGTTCCAGCAACATGGTGGTTTCTGCGGTCATGCGCCGTCTCTCTGCATCACTTCCGGCAGCAGCCTTGTCGATCTGCTGCGAAGGCTTCCGCTCCTCGATGTCAGCCGCAATAAACTTTCCATCCCATTGGGGCAGAATACGCAAAATGCGCTGCTTCAACGGAGGGTGTGTTGCAAGCAGGGAGAGATAGTTGTTACGCACCCCCTCACTGAAGAAGGTATGACTGAATTCCGCAGCATCTGCATTC
The DNA here is from genome assembly GCA_030594925.1 of Gammaproteobacteria bacterium. Classification (GTDB taxonomy): domain Bacteria; phylum Pseudomonadota; class Gammaproteobacteria; order Chromatiales; family Chromatiaceae; genus Sva-25. Next base: position 2,556 of record JAUVEG010000127.1, on the reverse strand, counting down.
CTTAACAAAGAGCCACTCTTAAGAGTCCCGATGCGTATCAATGCCCCGCCAATACCATCAGGGTCACGTGTAAACTGTACGGCAGAGGCATCTGCGAGATACTCTCTCTGACGGCTGACCGAGGCCTTGATCAGATTACCGATAAATGTTCCCGCATAACCCAGGATGAAGAGGCCGGCGCCCAGCGCGATCAATGGAACTCCATTCCCCTGTTTTGAGGATGAGCGTGAACTGGCGGAAATACGTATCAGAAAACGGCCAATCAGTCCGAGCATCAGGATGCCGAAAAGTATGCCAATGAGGCGCATGTTGAGACGCATGTCCCCGTTCAGGATATGGCTGAACTCATGCGCGATAATCCCCTGCAGTTCACTGCGGTTCAATTGTGAAAGGCACCCCCGGGTAACCACAATCGCTGCGTCTCCAGTGGTGATGCCGGCAGCAAATGCGTTGATCCCCGGCTCATCCTGCATCACATAGAGCAGTGGCGTCTGCGTGCCGGAAGCGATGGAGATCTCTTCAACAATATTCAGCAGTCTACGATGCTCCGGCTCCCTGCTGCTCGAGCTTATCAGCGTGCCGCCCATCATCTCTGCGACTGCTTTGCCGCCCCTGCCCATGGTCCAGGAGCGAAACAGGCTGCCCAGCAGGATAACCACGGCAACAGCACTGCCGATGACAAAGAATTGCAGCCAGCTGAACTGCTGTATGAGACTCTCGACAACGGAATCCAGCTCTCCACCAGCTATCGCCATGGCGGTCATCAGAAACAGATTCGTCAGCACCACCAGCAACACCACTGCAAGTGCAAACAGGGTGATCAACTGCGTCGTTTTTTTGCGCGCCTGGTCCTGGGCGCTGAAGAAGTCCATCGTTGTAGCCGCTGGAATGCTAGCTAGAAAGAGACTTTCGGAGCAGCCTGTATTGCGTCGCTCTCCTCGAATTCCAGCAGCGTCGCATCCTGTGGATGGCCAAAAACCCCGGCAAACAGCAGGGGAGGAAAGGATTGCCTGTAGGTGTTATAGGCCATCACCTGGTCATTGAACAATTGCCGGGCAAATGAGACCTTGTTCTCGGTGCTGGTGAGTTCCTCACTCAGCTGCATCATGTTCTGGTTTGCCTTCAAGTCCGGATAGGCTTCCATGACGACATTGAGTCTGCCAATCGCTCCGGAAAGCTGCTGTTCAGCACCTGCCAGTGATTTCATGGCATCTGGATCAGCAGGATCAGCAGCGGCTTTTTTCAGGGTTTGTGCGGCTGTATTTCTTGCGTTGACAACCGCCTCCAGAGTCTCTTTCTCATACTGCATGTATGACTTGGCGGTTTCAATAAGATTGGGAATCAGGTCATAGCGGCGTTTCAGTTGCACCTCGATCTGTGAGAATGCATTCTTGTAACGATTTTTCAACGTCACAAGATTGTTGAAGATACTGATGATATAGAGCACCGCTGCTGCGATGATCACCAGGATAACGATGATTATTGTTCCCATTGTTCCCATATTTTTAAGTTTTAGGTTTTAGGTTTTAAGTTTTAGGTCGGATTCTGTGCAAATCAGCTTTCAGGCGCCTTGTGCCGAACATTGTCCGCAACATTTTGCTTTTCAAACCAGGTGATCTCGACTTTGCGTTTGCCCCAACGCATCGCCTTGGGGCGGTTGGTTCCCATATAGATGTCGATTTTTTTCGTCCAGCGACTGTGCATCCTGTCGAGCACAAGATAGGTTCCAGGCAGCCCCTTGATTTTGACTTCAGCCCTGTGTCCCAATCCCATTCTCTGCAGGTCACGCGAGACGGCAATCGCCTTCATGCCGGGGCGCAGCTTATCACCCCAGGCAGCGATCGAGGGATTCCCGGAGGTCTGACCGCGCAGTGAATTATAGGCGGATGCAGTCACCGTCATGGTGCGTTTTTTCCCGATTCCTGTCAATTCAAACAGATCCTTTTTTTCGGCTGCAGCGATAGCATCAGGAGAAGTCACATCACCGGTGCGGTAGCTGTCATTACAACCACTTATCAACAAAATAGCCGCCAGCAGCGGGAGATATCTGCGCCATCCATTGTGGAGGGTTTTCATCAATGTCTTCGTCTTCATATGAACAACTCATAAATTCAATTATTTACTGCGATTTTATTTTAGACAGAGATCAGACAAATTAGTTCCCGTTGATTTACAAATATAGAAAATAGCAGAGAGTTGGGTTGTTCGTCTGTGAATTGACCCGTGGAACGCTCCCCTGCTACTCCCGGTCATGCGTTTGCTGGATGACCTCGGCCATCTCCAGTTCCAGCGCTTCGCCGATATCGAGGTCGGCATCGTCGACGAGGCCGGCATCAGGGTCGTTATAAACGGCAACATCCATCTTGCCCTCGCTTTTTGCAACAATCGAAGATACCACTGCATCCCCCGAGACGTTGACCGCCGTGCGAATCATATCCAGCAGACGATCCACACCGAGGATCAATCCGATGCCTTCAACGGGAAGCCCCACCTGGGTGAAAACCATGGAGAGCATGATCAGACCCACACCGGGAACACCGGCGGTGCCGACAGATG
>JAUVEG010000042.1 GCA_030594925.1 Gammaproteobacteria bacterium | reverse complement strand
TTATCCCGCTCTAGCTTCCGGGAAGACAATTATGAGCTGTATCCACCACCCTCAAGAGAATAAATGTCATGCTATAATTCCTTTTGATAGCCATGCGAACGATACTTGAAATGGGCTCAGTGGCAACAATACAATGCGTATAACAGCAGCACAACGGAAATCGATCAGGAGAATAACGGCAGAGATAGCCGGCAGCGATGCTGTTGTTATCCTTTTTGGCTCACGTGTTGATAACAGTAAGCGGGGCGGAGATCTTGATCTGCTGATTGAGTTGCCGCATGCTATCGACAACCCGGCATGGCTGGCGGCGCGGCTTTCAGCAAGAATATCACGCATGATGTCCGGGCGGAGCGTTGATGTTGTACTTACCGCTCCAAATCTAATGACACTCCCCATTCATGAGCAAGCAAAATCAACAGGCATCAGGTTATGATGCTAGAAGAAGACGTAAAGCTCCGCATTCAGTTTCTTGACCGCGTCGTACAGCGAGAATGTACACACCTTAACCGTACAACTGATCGATTGTTTGCAGAGCCATTCACATTAGAAAAAGCTCGAACAATTGGCAATGATGATGACCTGTCAGAACGAGTTGAAGCTTTTGTTTCACGATTTTCGCGCCTTCAGGATACGCTCGGCGATAAACTGATCCCGTTGATCCTTGAGGCGCTAGGTGAGCATCAGGCCGCTGCTATAGATAATCTGGATAAGGCTGAGCGGTTTCGCTGGATCCATTCAGCAGATGAATGGTTTGCAATCAGGCGCTTACGCAACCAGATGGTTCATGATTATATGGAAGATCTCATTATACTGACCTCAGCCATCCAAACAGCACAAGAATTTGTAGCCACACTGACCCACACAACTCAAAAACTGCATGCTGAAATAGAGAAGCGTGGCTGGGTTGACGACGTGTAAAAGGTAATTTTTCAAAAAGTCCGTGCATTGAATATATTTTGTTAAAACAAATGTCATTGCGAGGAGCTGAAGGCGACGCGGCAATCTGGTGTGGAGATTGCCGCGTAGGCGATGGATCACTGCTTACGCCGGGATGACGTCATTCACTCCAGGCCGAGTTTTTTGATGCGGTAGCGCAGCGCACGGAAGGTGATGCCGAGTTTTTTAGCGGCGGCGGTTCTGTTCCAGCGGGTCTCTTCCAGTGCGCGGGTGATGATTTCACGCTGCTGCTGCTCCAGTGCGGCGTTCAGGTCTTGTGCACCACTGGTCACGCTGGCCTCTTTTTGCTCTGCTGGTTGTGCTGCAGTTGGTGCTGTTGTTTGACTTTGTGCGGACGCTGAAGATGATGAACTGTTGACTTCCGGCAGGCCGAGATCAGCCGCCTGGATAGAGTCGCCATCCGCCCAGGTCTATGCGAGTTCGAGGATATTTTCCAGTTCACGCACATTGCCGGGGAAGGGGTAGTCTTGAAGTTTTTGCAGCGCTCCGGATGTCAATACAGCCAGAGGGATGCCGTTTTTTTCCGCCAGTTGCGCCATGATGTGTTCCGCCAGCTGAGGGATATCCGCCTGGCGTTCTCTGAGCGGCGGCGCGTTCAATTCGATGACATTGACGCGGTAGTAGAGGTCCTCGCGGAAGTCGCCCTGTTGTACCAGTGCGTTGAGATCACGATTGGTTGCAGAGAGCAGGCGCACATCGATGGCGGTTTCTGCATGCCCCCCTACAGGACGCACGGCCTTCTCCTGAATGACGCGCAGCAGTTTCACCTGCATCTGCAGCGGCAATTCAGCGATTTCATCCAGAAAGAGGGTGCCGCCGTTTGCCGCCTGAAAGAGCCCCTCTTTATTGCTGATCGCCCCGGTAAATGCGCCTTTTTTATGGCCGAAGAGTTCGCTTTCGACCAGATCCGGAGGGATTGCGCCGCAGTTGACCGGTACAAAAGGGGCATCCGAGCGGACGCCCAGAGTGTGGATCAATCTTGCCACCAGCTCCTTGCCGGTGCCTGACTCGCCGCTGATATAGACGGGCGCCTGGCTCAGCGCCAATTTACTGATCTTGCTGCGCAGCTGTTGCATCACCGGCGTATCGCCTAGCAGCTTACCCTGTGAAGTACGCTCCCTGGTTGCATCACCCTCCCTCATGGCGGAGAGCTTGAGGGCGGTTTTGGCCAGGCCGCGCAGCACATCCAGTTCGATCGGCTTGGTGATAAAATCGAAAGCGCCGTTTTTCATCGACTCGACTGCTGTCTCTACACTGCCGTAGGCGGTAATCACTGCAACCGGGATTTGCGCATCTTGCCTGGAGATCTCCTCGACCAGCTCCAACCCGCTGCCATCCGGCAGGCGCATGTCTGTGAGGCAGAAGTCGAGTTGTTTGGTGGCGAGCAGATGCTTTGCCTCGCCGAGAGTCGCCGCCAGGTGTGTGTTGATGTTCATGCCGGAGAGAGTGATATCCAGCAGCTCGAGGATATCGGGTTCGTCATCGACGATGAGGACGGTGGGTTGTGTGGTGTAGGTCATGCGATTGGTCTCTGTAGGGCCTCCCCCTCGCTACTCAGTACTCACTACTATCTTTTCGTTGCGGCGCAATGCGCAGGCTTATTGCGCCCTGTCATAACTCAACCCTGCCATTCATGATGGCGCTTGACAGAATCCAGACGTTTTTGGTGGGGCATGGAAAGAAACCCGCCAGCTTCAACCGGTCCTATTTCACGTACAAGTACGCTGACTGCTTTTTCAATCAATTGTTCATCACGCATCATTGCATGTTCAGTCATTTCAAATTCTCCTGCAAACAAAAGGCATCCTTCATTTTCCGGTTTACAATTTGTCATCTCGACGTAGGAGAGATCTTAACGCTCTATGCATCAAGATTCCTCGTCGTTCGCCTACACGGATGTAGGTGAGGGGCGTGAGCAGGACGCGGAAGCTTCGTACCTCACTTCCCTCGGAATGACAGAGAAAAGTAAAGGCTTGCGCATAATCCATATCCTCTATTACATGGAGAGTATACATTATCCGGATATCCCTGCGGCGCAATGCGCAGGCTTATTGGCGCCCTACGCACTGAGTAAAATGGAGCTTCCGCGTCTGCCGTACATTGATGGACAAATGCCGTGAATGCAGGATGCGCAGGAACGGCCTGCTCACACCCTGACATTCTACACAGTGCAGAGATGTATGGCGTAGGCCAACATTGATCTGACGTAGATATTGATGCGCCTCGTTCCCCGGCACATCCTATGTAGAATCGAGTACACGGGAAGATTTGGAAGTTACGAACATACACGAAGCAATCTCAAACGCCTGATTCATTCTGCTATACTGCAACTCCATCAGATCTTTGACTCGGATGACTTTTGAACGATCCGGCCCAGAAAAGAATACAGGACCCCATACTCACCTCGCTGGTCAACACCAGGGTACTCGCTGAGGATGAGGCGCGCCTTGCGCAGCTGAAGGCGAAAAAAGAAGAGCAATCGATTTCGACGTATCTTGTCGATAACTCGCTGGCATCTGAACTGCAGATCGCCACCTCTTGCGCTGCCAACTATGCATTACCGCTGATGGATTGCGATGCGCTGAACGAGAAATTTCTGCCTGCGGATCTGATCGACGAAGCCTTTATCCATGCTAACCGGATTGTGCCCCTGTTTCGCCGTGGAGGCACGCTTTTTGTCGGTATCTCCAACCCCTCGAGCCTGCATATCCTGAATGAGGCGGAGTTCCAGTCACAGCTCAGCATTCAGCCGGTGATGGTGGAACACGGCAAACTGCTGGATCTCATCAGGTCTGCTTTCTCCTCCATCAATACTGCACTGGACAATATGGATGTCGACTCGCTCGACAAACTCTCCTTCTCCAGCGACGGCAAGGAACAGGAGGATACCAGTGACGTTCCCGTGGTGCGTTTCATCAGCAAGATTCTGATGGATGCTATTGACAGCGGCGCATCGGATATCCATTTTGAACCCTATTCACAGGATTACCGCATTCGCTACCGCCAGGACGGCATCCTGCGAAAAGTCTTTTCACCGCCGTTGGCTATCGGCAACAGGCTGGCATCGCGACTTAAAGTGATGGCGCGCCTCAATATCGCCGAGAAGCGCATACCCCAGGATGGCCAGATCACTCTGCGCCTCTCCCAACACCGAACCATCGGCTTTCGTGTCAGCACATGCCCGACACTGCATGGGGAAAAAATTGTATTGCGGCTGCTGAACACCTCATCAGCCAATCTCTCCATCGCATCCCTGGGCATGGATGCGAAGCAACTCGCCGATTATCACGCCGCAATCTCACAACCCTACGGACTGATACTTGTCACCGGCCCGACCGGCAGCGGAAAAACAGTGACGCAGTATTCAGCATTGAGTCAGCTCAATACGCCGGATAAGAACATCGTCACCATCGAAGACCCGGTGGAGATACCGATGGACGGCGTCAACCAGGTCAACATCAAGGTCAAGGCCGGATTGACATTCGCCTCTGCACTGCGCTCTTTTTTACGTCAGGATCCCGACATCATCATGGTTGGCGAGATTCGCGACCTGGAAACAGCCGAGATATCGATCAAGGCTGCACAAACAGGCCACCTGGTATTCTCGACGCTGCACACCAATGATGCGCCGCAGACCCTGACCCGACTATTGAATATCGGCGTGGCGCCTTATAACATCGCCTCTTCGATCCTGCTCATCATGGCGCAGCGCCTGCTGCGTACACTCTGCACCTGTAAACAAGCGGATGATATTCCGGAGAAGACACTGCTTGAAGAGGGTTTCAGTGAAGAGGAGATTGCTGCCGACCTCACCATCTATCACCCGGTGGGCTGCTCCAGATGCACCAATGGCTATCGCGGCCGCATCGGCATCTACCAGGTGATGCCAATCTCGGAGCAGATGGAGCGCATGATCCTTGACGGTGGAACCACGATGGACATACAGCAGCGCGCCGCAACGGAGGGCATCACCACCATGCGCAGATCCGGTCTCAACAAAGTCATGGCCGGTATAACCAGTCTGGAAGAACTCAACAGGGTAACCATCGACTAATTAATATGGCTACAGCAGCAGCAAAAAGACTCACAGCATCTTCAAAACTCAACACCTACAAGTGGGACGGTTTTGACAGTCGCGGCAAGAAAACCAGCGGTGAGATTCAGGCAAAAGATCTGAACCTTGCCCGCGCAACCCTGCGCAGACAGGAGATCAGACCCACCAAAATCAGGGCGAAACAGACGTCGTCGCTCTTTGCCACTCTCAATTCAAAACCATTATCAGAAAAGGACATCACCTTCTTCACCCGGCAGCTTTCCACCATGCTGGAGGCAGGGGTTCCATTGGTCACCGCCCTGGATATCATCGGCAGGGGCCACAAGAACGCTGAATTTACAAAACTGATGAACTCACTGCGCGTCGATGTTGAAAGCGGCACCAGCCTCTCTGATGCTTTTGCCCAGCATCCGAAATATTTTGATAATCTCTACGTCAACCTGGTCGCTGCAGGCGAGCTTTCGGGTACGCTCGATGAGGTATTGTCGAAAATCGCCGACTACAAGGAGAAGACCCTGGCGCTGAAAGGAAAGGTCAAGCGCGCCATGATCTATCCCGCTGCGATTCTCGTCGCAGCCGTTGTCGTTACTCTGATTCTGCTGATCTATGTCATTCCTGTCTTTGAGGAGCTGTTTCAGTCTGTTGGCACTGACCTGCCTGCACTGACCCGATGGGTCATCAATGTTTCACATGAAGTAGCTGGGCGGGGATGGATGATAGCTCTCGCTGTCGTCATCGCTGTTCTCATCCTGCTGCGCCTGTGGAAAAAATCTGAAAAGTTTCAACGCGGCGTCGGCAAACTAACTCTGAAACTCCCTGTTCTCGGGAAAATCATGCACAATGCCGCACTGGCGCGTTATTCAAGAACCCTGACAACCACCTTCGGCGCAGGCGTGCCAATCATGGAGTCGCTCGCATCCGTTGCTGCCACCAGCGGCAATGCCATCTTCTCCGATGCAATTTTGCGGATGCGCGAGGGCATCGCCTCCGGACAATCACTCCACTTCACCATGCAGCAGGAGCCCCTGTTCCCAATCCTGCTGCAGCAGATGACTTCCATTGGCGAAGAGTCCGGCTCACTCGAGAAGATGATGGATAAAGCTGCCAATTACTATGAGGGAGAAGTCGATGCTGCTGTCGAGGTGCTGACCAGCCTCATGGAACCCCTGATTATCGCCGTCATCGGCATCATTGTCGGCACCCTGGTTATCGCCATGTATTTGCCAATCTTCCATCTGGGCGATGCATTTTAGGGAAGCTCTGATTGATTCGTCATTGCGAGGAACAAAGCAATCTCTAACCATTCAGACTGCCACGCTGCGCTGGCAATGACAACAATTCTATCGTTAATTATTTTGCATTAACTTCTATGCCGATTGAAAGCTCCCATCTACTACTGCCATTCGCAGCCATCATCGGTCTGATCGTCGGCAGCTTTCTGAATGTGGTGATCTACCGCCTGCCGTTGATCATGCAATCGCGCTGGAATGCCGATTGCCATGAACACCTGGGACTCACCAATCAGAACGCCGAAGATACGATTTCACTGAGCCTGCCGGCATCCCACTGTCCGCAATGCAAAGCCAGGGTTAAAGCCTGGCAGAACATCCCTGTGATCAGCTATCTCTTATTGAGAGGCAAGTGCAGCAGTTGCGGTGCAAAGATCTCTCTACGCTATCCGCTGGTGGAGATCCTCAGCAGTATACTAACTACTGCTGTGATCTGGCATTACGGACTGACGCCAGCAGGCATCAGCGCCACACTGCTGGTCTGGTCGCTGATCGCCCTCACCTTTATCGATCTTGACCATCAACTGCTGCCAGACTCCATCACCCTCCCTGTGTTATGGCTCGGCTTATTACTCAACGCAAGCGCCGTTTTCACCGACCCGGTCTCTGCAATCTACGGCGCTGCGTTTGGCTATCTTTCACTGTGGCTGGTTTTCCAGCTGTTTCGCCTGCTCACCGGTAAAGAAGGGATGGGATTTGGCGATTTCAAACTGCTGGCGCTGTTCGGCGCATGGTTCGGCTGGCAACTGCTGCCGCAAATCGTCGTGATCGCTTCAGTCGCCGGAGCTTTGATTGGAGTAGCGATGATACTGCTGCGCAAACATGAACGGGAGACGCCAATCCCATTCGGCCCCTATCTCGCCATAGCCGGTATCATCGCCATGTTCTGGGGTGAGTCAATCAACAACTGGTATCTCCAGATCTCAGGTATCACCTGATGCACATTCCAGATATTCCCCTCTCCCCTCGGGAGATGGCCAGGGTGAGGGCAAAAAGATGTTAACCATCGCCCTAACCGGCGGCATCGCCAGTGGCAAAAGCGAAGTAAGCCACCTGTTTGAAGCGCTTGGCGCCCCCGTCATCGACACAGACCTCATCAGCCGACAACTCGTCAAACCCGGTGAACCGGCACTGCAGGAGATTGTTACAGCATTCGGCGCCTCCATATTGAACAGTGACGGCGCATTGAACCGAAAAAAGCTGGGCAAACTCATCTTCAATTCAGATCAGCAGCGGCGCCAGCTCGAAGATATTCTACATCCACGCATCCGCGATGAAGTCACTCGTCAGTTGCAGACAATTGCTGCACCATTCGCCATAGTCGTGATCCCGCTGTTGCTCGAATCCCGCTATCCGATCAACATCGATCGCATCCTTGTCATCGATGCGCCACCAGAAATGCAGCGACAGCGCCTGATGCAGCGCAACGCCATATCAGAGGCTGATGCCGACAAGATGCTTCATGCGCAAGCCACAAACAGTCATCGCCTGGCAGTTGCCGATGATGTCATTTCCAATCGGGGCCCACTGAAAGCTCTGCAAGCTGAAGTGGAACGGCTGCATCAATATTATCTACTGCTCTCAACCCCTCAGGATGGTATGATTTAGCCGACATGCCCTCCCCCTTTAGTAAAGGGGGACCGAGGGGGATTTAGAATCTAAACGCACGAGCTTATTATTAATTAACACAAGATTAACCAGAGAAGCAAATCGTTGTCCGACTTTATTACCTACGAGCATCCTCTAAACGAACGCACCAGATTACTGCTGCGTTTTGCTCATCTGTTTGAACAATTTTCAATCCATCACCGCCGCACAGATGCCTGGGATTCACGTGCTGCAGTCAATACCCTGGTTGATATCTCCTGCCTTCTGAACCGCACTGACACCAAATCGGAAATCATCAAGGAGCTGAAAAAGGATCTCAAAAGGCTTGAGAAAATCAGTAACACGGCAGATATCGACACCCAGCGTCTCGGCTCGGTGATGGACTCCCTGGAAAACGCGATTAGTGCTCTCTCCCAGATACCAGGACCACTCGGTCAGAAATTAAAAGAGGATGGATTCCTGAAAAATATAGCCCAACGCAACTCTGCGCCCGGCTGCACCTGTGCCTTCGACATGCCAAACTACCACTACTGGCTGCAACTCCCTGCCGAACAACGCATCGAGCAACTCAACACCTGGTTTCAACAACT
>JAUVEG010000113.1 GCA_030594925.1 Gammaproteobacteria bacterium | reverse complement strand
GTTGTCAAACCTGTCGACAGCATGGGCGGCGACTCTATTTTTCGCGCCAATGCTGATGACCTCAATCTCAATGTCATCCTCGAGACGGTCACCGAACGCGGTACGCTCTATGTCATGGCGCAGCGCTTCATCCCGGAGATCAGCGCCGGTGATAAACGCATCCTCATGGTCAACGGCGATCCCGTCCCCTATTCGCTGGCGCGCATTCCCCGTGAGGGGGAGTTCCGCGGCAATCTTGCAGCCGGAGGCACAGGAAAGGGACAGCCGCTCTCCGCGCATGACAAGTGGATTGCCGCTGAAATCGGACCCTGGTTAAAGCGCAATAAAATCCTTTTTGCGGGACTTGATGTCATCGGCGATTACCTCACTGAAATCAATATCACCAGCCCGACATGCATTCGCGAACTTGACTCTCAGTTTAATTTGAATATAAGCAAGCAACTTTTTGAAATTATTGAAAATAATGTTTAAGATTAGGCAATATATTGCACCACTAATGATGACGGCAAGCCTCCTGTGGCTGGCTGGCTGCACAAAAAATGATCCGGTCTACTCAACCACTTTCAGGGTTGCCGGTGAACGTATTCACATCGCAATTACCAGCACCTCGAAAGCCAGGGCGCTGCGTATTTTTTCGCAGCTCAAGGAGGACAGCCTCTATATCGAGAAGTACTGGAATCCACTGCGGAGCGGAACGCTGCAACGCACTAATACGCTGCTCGCCAGCGGCAAGCAATTTTCCGCTCCGCCCTCCATCATCCCCATGATCAAGCTGAGTCAGAAATATGCGCAACTGAGCAACGGCAAGTATGATGCTGCAAGAGGAAAATATTTGCACTCCTGGGGGTATTACAGCAACCAGGAGGGTGAAGCCGCGTCAGCGACAAAAACGTCGCTGTCAGCTGCTTCAGGGACATCATTACAGCCTCCACCACGCTCATCAGATGTCAGCATTGATGACTTCAGACTGCAGACAGACAACCCCAACGTGATGTTCGATTTTGGCCTGCTCGGCAAGGGATATGGCCTGGAGATGTTTGCGAAATCACTGAAGGAGAACGGCATCTATAACGCCCTCATCAACCTGGGCGGTGATATCAAGGCGGTTGGCACGCGTTCGGGAGAACCCTGGAATATTGGGATCCCGAGAGGAGATAACACCGGCGTGCTGGCAACCATCAATATTGCACAGGGTGAATCTGTCATGACACTTGGCAGTTACCGCGCACAATCCATCGCCAGCAGCCCCCTCAACTACCCGGTCTTTGATCCTGCAACCCATGCGCCGGTCGAGCATACCACTTCCGTCACAGTGCTCCACCGGGACGCCACGCTTGCCAGTGCTGCGGCGCAGGCGATTTTTGTCGCGGGCCCGCAGCTGTGGCAGCAGACAGCGATAGAGATGGGTGTCGATGATGTTCTTCTCATCGATAACAGGGGTAAAATCCACCTTACAACAAGCATGCATGATCGGCTTGATTTCACACAAATCAATCCCGATGTTGAGATCTCCACCCTGCAGAGAAAAACCGTTCCTCCAAACTTGTAATCCTTGAGCCCCCAACATCTTTACAAATGAATACAATCCAATCATGACTCTCGCAAAGACGCAAAGACGCAAAGGGGTTTTCTTGGCGTGCTTGGCCTACATGGATGTAGGTCAGGGGCGTGAGCAGGGATGCGGAAGCTTTGCGTCTTTGCGAGAAACTAAAGTCCCTTATGCTTCGTTAGTGCTGAGGTTTGATCTCGTTCGGAGCAGTGAAGTAATATGAACATATTGCGCCTGCCCAACTTTGACGTCACGCTGGCGAACACGCTGATCCTGGCGCTGGCAATTCATGGCATAGTGATCCTGGCCATCGACTTCGAATCATCACAGGAGAACGCCAGTTCCCGCCTGCAATCACTGGAGGTGACTGTCGCCACGCAATCAGATCCTGAAAAACCGGAGAACGCCGATTTTTACGCACAGGCAAATCAGTCCGGCGGCGGCAATATAGACAAGACCTTCAAGCCGACGCTCAACCCTGAGCTGGAGGAGAACATCGACATACGCACAGATGATGTCAACCGTTCTGAATTTTCCCCCTCGCGGCAAGAGGGTGAGCAACACCGGGATACCGGGATCCCGCGACTCTCAATTACAAGAGCCACTGATTTCAGCATCGACGAGAGACTCACTGACAACAGCCCTGCTGGTGAACAATCTTCCCCCTCCGAATTACTCGCAAATCTTTCGCAGGAGATCCATCAGCTGGAGGCCGAGCTTGGTGACAAAACAGAGGCTTTTGCAAAATTCAACCGGCGTAAATCAATCACTGCAGCGACCCGTGAACACATCTATGCCGCCTACATGGAGCAGTGGCGGCGCAAGATTGAAGAGCATGGAAACCTCAACTACCCTGTGGGAGCCGATGGCAGTGTTGTTGTCCATATTGCGGTCAGATTTGACGGCAGCGTGGAAAAAATCCGCATTCTTCAACCCTCGAAATCATCACTGGTCAATGAATCAGCACTAAATATTGCACGATCAGCAGCGCCTTTTCCGCCATTTCCCGACAGCATCAGGGAGAAAACCGATATACTTGATATTATTCGCACATGGCGTTTTCAACCACAAGGACGTGAACTGAATGTAGACACCACCCATAAGACTCATTGAAAGCAATGACCTATACAAACCTTACAAATCACTTTCTGATAGCAATGCCGGGACTGCATGACCCGAATTTTGAAAAAACCGTGACCTACATCTGTGAACACACCAGTGAACATGGCGCCATGGGGATCATCATCAATTCACCGCTTGATATACCTATGTCGGAGATCCTCGAACAGCTGGATATCGATCACCCCATATCCAGGCTGGAAAACAGCATCATCTATCTGGGGGGACCGGTCAGCAGCGACAGAGGCTTTGTGCTGCATGAGAGCAGTTCCACCAGATGGGACTCGACACTGGTCGTCAAAGACGGTATCAGCATCACCACCTCACGTGATATTTTGCAGGCGATCGCACGTGGTGAAGGACCTGAAAAGAGACTTCTGGCGCTGGGCTATGCAGGCTGGTCACCGGGGCAGCTCGAACAGGAGCTTGCCGCCAACACATGGCTGAGCGGGCCTGCTGACGAAGCTATTATTTTTGACCAGCCCGCATCGCAGCGCTGGCAGGCTGCAGCCAGTGATCTGGGGGTCGATCTTTCACTGCTAAGCACCGAGACCGGTCACGCTTGAATGGCGGCCGCCGCATCGGACAACATAACCCTGCTGGGTTTTGACTATGGTGTCAAACACATTGGCGTCGCTGTCGGCCAGACACTGCTGCAGAGCGCAACACCGCTGACGACCCTGCACGCAAAAAAGCACAAACCGGACTGGGATGGTGTGACACAACTGATTGCTGAGTGGCAACCCCTGGAACTGGTGGTTGGTTTACCCTTCGATATGGATGATAATGAATCAGAGGTTGCCGACAAGGCGAAACGTTTCGCCCGCCAACTGCATGGCAGATACCATCTACCTGTCCACATGATCGACGAGCGCCTGACAACACGGGAAGCTGCCTCTATCCTGCGCACCCAGGATAAACGTGACGGCAGACTCGATGCCCTGGCGGCAACACTCATCCTGGAGACATGGTTAAGGAAATGACGCAACAGACACACTTCTTTATGGGACACGACGCCATCATCAGCGTGATCGACGGCATGGCGGCGAAACTCGCGCTTTACCTTGAAAACAGGGCGCGTGAAGATGTTGCCATGATCGGCATTCATACCGGCGGCATCTGGGTGGCGCAGCGGCTGCATCAACTGCTGCATATCGATCCGCCTCTCGGCATCATCGATATCTCCTTCTACCGGGATGACTTCAGCCAGATTGGATTGAACCCGGAAGTCCGCCCTTCGCAGATCAGCTTCGATGTAGATGACCGCCACATCATCCTGGTCGATGACGTGCTGCATACAGGAAGGACAATCCGTGCCGCATTGAATGAAATTTTCGACTATGGACGCCCCAGCTCAGTCACACTTGTCACGCTGGTCGATCGCAGTGGGCGGGAACTGCCGGTCGAACCCGAGGTCATCGGCGTGGAAGTCACCATTGACCCCAGGGAAGAGATCAAATTAACCGGCCCGGAGAGACTGGAACTTGTGATCGGCAATAGTTAGTTAAGTTTTAGGACACGATATCGTGGGGGATTCCGGATGGTGACAAAACCACCACCTTACAAGCAGGTCCTGAAATACCCGCTGCGCTTCATGTGGCAGGTTCTCAAAGGCTTCAAAGCAAACCAGGGTCTACTGCTCTCCGGCGCTGTCGCCTATTATGCCCTGCTCTCCATCATTCCACTGCTTACTTTGATCCTGATGGCGCTGTCTCATTTTGTGGGGACGGAACTGCTGTTGGAAACGCTGAGACAAAATATCGAACTGATCGTACCCGCACATGCAGATGTCATCGTCGAGCAGATGTCTCAATTCCTGAACCACAGGCACGTTAGCTGGGTGCTGGTCGGCGTGCTGCTATTCTTCAGCTCAATGGCATTTACCGTGCTGGAGAACGCCATCTCATTCATCTTTCACCATCGCGTCGCCATTCATCGCCGCCACTTCCTGGTCTCTGCAATTCTGCCCTATATCTATATCCTGGTAATGGGCATCGGTTTTTTCCTGATGACAGTAATCGCCGGCCTGATGGCCAGTGTCGAAACCAGGGAGTTGTCTTTGCTGGGAAACACCTGGTCTCTACAAGGCATATCCAGGGTTACACTCTATATTATCGGCCTGACTGGACAAATCCTGCTGTTAACCTCCTTCTATCTGGTCATGCCCCTCGGCAATCTCTCCATACGCCATGCCCTGGTTGGCGGGGTAACAGCAGCGATACTGTGGGAAGTAATGCGGCATATCCTGGTGTGGTATTTTTCAACCCTGTCGCTGGTCAACGTCGTTTATGGATCCCTGGCAACCGCGATCGTGGTGCTGATCAGCCTTGAAATCGCCGGCATGATCCTGCTGTTCGGTGCCCAGGTGATCGCCGAATATGAGCGCCTTGGTCTGCAGGCTGACAAACAACATAACGGGGTACATAATGGCATTCATATCTGAACGCAGAAGAGTTACTCTGCAAATTGCAGCCGCTCCTCGAGAATCTCGATTGCTTTCAATGCACAGATCTCATCCTTTTCACCTCCGGGCGCACCGCTGATTCCCAGTGCGCCGATACGGCTTCCGGATGCCGTGATCTGCACCCCGCCCTGCATGATAATAATGCCGTTCATGTGATTCAATTCGGGTCTGATATCACCACGATTTTGA
>JAUVEG010000310.1 GCA_030594925.1 Gammaproteobacteria bacterium | reverse complement strand
TCAAACCAGATCAGCGTCGCCATGCGTCCTGTCTCACCGTCGCGGCGATAGGAGTAGAAGCGCTCCGCGTCACTATAGGTGCAGTAGTTGCCGCCATAGATTGCCGTGATCCCGGCTTTACGCAGCCGCAAGCGGGCGAGCTGATAGATATCCGCCAGCCAGTGAGCCTCGCCATGCTCTGCAAAAGCAGCCTCACACTCGCCGCTCCACGCTAAAAAAGCCTCCCGCACATCAGCTCCGACTTCGAAGGACTCCGGGCCGATGGCCGGACCAAGCCATGCCAGCAGAGTTTGCGGCGCTGCAGCAAACCGCCCGATGGTCTGCTCAAGCACCCCGCCTGCCAGTCCGCGCCAGCCGGCATGCGCCGCAGCCACCTCTGTGCCTGCCTGATCAACGAACAGCACCGGCAGGCAATCTGCCGTCAACACGGCGCAGAGGGTGTTTGCCATGTTGCTGTAGAGCGCGTCTGCTTCGCATGAGAGTGCTGAATGAAGCTCTGCGGCATCAAGCACATCACATCCATGCACCTGCGTCAGCCACTGCGGCTCATGCGGCAAACCGGCCAAATGCTGAAGGCGGCGGCGATTTTCCGCCACATGACGGGGGTCGTCATTGACATGATCGCCAAAATTCAGGCTTGTCCAGGGCGATTGACTGACGCCGCCCTGGCGAATCGTAGAGAGCGCATGGACATTGGACTGCGCAGGCCAGACAGGCTCAATCCATGGTGTTTTTATCATGTTGCAGTTCCGTCAGCAGGTGTTGCATATCATCCGGAATAGCGCACTCCCACTCCATCCACTCACCAGTTTCAGGATGTGCAAATCCCAGTTTGAATGCGTGCAGCGCCTGACGTCTAAAACTGCGCAAGGCGCTTTTGAGCTCTTCACTGGCCCCCGCCGGGATTTTCAGGCGTCCCCCGTAGACTGGATCACCCACCACCGGATAGTTGATATGCGCCATGTGAACCCTGATCTGATGGGTGCGTCCGGAGTGCAGTTTGACCTGTAACAGCGAGTGGGCGCGAAAACGCTGCAGCACCCGGTAGTCGGTGCGCGCAGGTTTGCCGGTATGCACAACCGCCATACGCTTTCTCTGTAGCGGATGCCGGCCGATGGGTTCATCGACACTGCCACCGGAGATCATGACGCCATTGACAATGGTGCGATACTCACGATGGATCTCCCTCGCCTGCAGCAACTCGACCAGGCGTTTGTGCGCCTTCAATGTGCGCGCAACCACCAGCAGCCCCGAAGTCTCCTTATCCAGGCGGTGCACAATGCCTGCACGCGGCAATCCCTGCAGCGCAGGGTCATGATGCAGCAATCCATTCAACATGGTGCCGTGAGGGTTGCCGGCCGCAGGATGAACCACAAGTCCTGCCGGCTTATTGATGATCAGAAGGTGTTCATCCTCATAGCGAATATCGAGATCAATGGGTTGAGAAACCGCTTCGACGAGTTGCTCATCTTCGATCATGACGCGAATATGGTCACCGACAGAGACCTTGTCCCTGGCGCGCAGCTGCTTGTCGTTCAGTGTTACCCTGCCCGCCTTGATCCATTTCTGCAGGCGACTTCGGGAGTAATCACTGAATAATTCCGCCAGCACCTGATCGAGGCGTCTGCCTGACAACCCGGGTGGGACCTCTTCCTCCAGAACCTGTTCACTCATGATGCCCCATCTTATCGTCAAATCCGGTATAATCGATAAATTCAACCAAATCATACTACAGGATTCAGTCAGCGATGTGGCGATCACTCCTTTACCTGCTGTTAGCCACTGCTCTGTTGGGCGGATGCTCAACAACAGAAGAGAAAGACAAGACTGCCAATTGGTCTGCAGAACGTATGTACTCAGAGGCATCGGCGGCGCTCCACGAAGGTAACTACGACAAGGCGATCAAGAGTTATGAAAAGCTTGAGGCCCGCTATCCCTATGGTCAGTATGCGGCGCAGTCGCAGCTTGATATTGCATACGCCTATTCCCATTATGATGAACCGGATGCGGCAATCGACGCGCTGGACCGTTTTATCCGTCTGCATCCCGATCATCCCGAACTCCCCTATGCCTACTACATGAAAGGAGTTGTCAATCTCGACCGCAACCTGGGTTTGATGGACCGTTTTGTTCCAACAGATG
This sequence comes from Gammaproteobacteria bacterium, assembly GCA_030594925.1. GTDB lineage: Bacteria > Pseudomonadota > Gammaproteobacteria > Chromatiales > Chromatiaceae > Sva-25. The sequence goes on along the minus strand of JAUVEG010000310.1, from coordinate 536 downwards.
CATCTCAGCGCGATCCCGTCTCCTACGCACAAGCCTACAAGGATTTCAAGGAGGTTGTCGAGCGTTTTCCGGATTCAAAATATGCCAATGACGCCCAGCAGCGCGCTATCTACCTGTTCAATAGCCTTGCGATGCATGAGATCCACATTGCAGACTACTACATGGACCGGGGAGCATACCTGGCTGCAGTCAAACGTGCTGTTGGCGTTATCGAGAATTACCAGCGCACCCCGGCTGCAGAAAAAGCCCTGGTTATCATGATTGAAGCCTATACCAAGCTCGAGCTTCCGGAGTTTGCCGACGATGCCAGTCGCGTACTGGCGCTGAACCGGGAACAGGGAAATTTCGGCAGCGACGCATATGAAAAAGCCAACAGAAGCATGCTCAGAAGATTCTGGGATTATATCGGGCTGGATGAGGATTAAGGGGAGGTTTTAGGTTTTAGGTCATAACTGCTCAAGCATGTTTCGCATCGAGAAACCCATCAACGGTTCATCGATATTCCGCGTCAGCGCCATCACCTTGAAACGCTCACC
>JAUVEG010000298.1 GCA_030594925.1 Gammaproteobacteria bacterium | reverse complement strand
TCGCCCGCACCTTGCCAATCCATTCCGACATCTGCTGATCCAGGTGCGGATCGCACCCCATCGCATAATAGATGCGCTCACACTGCTCCAGCATGCGCGGTAAGATTTCATCCAGATCGCTGAAGGGAAAGGAGTCATCGGCGCCAAAATCACTTACCGCCCCCTCCTGTCCGGCGCGGCGTCCCTCCCACTGCTCCTTTTTAGGATCAAGCGGACGACAGAAGAGGATATATTCCGCGGTCTTGCGCCCGGGGATCAATACCGCAACTGATTCAGGCTCTGAAAATCCGGTGAGATAGTAGAAGTCACTATCCGGTCGATAAGCATAATACACATCACGGTTGCGTACACGTTCGGGCGCCGCCGGGATAATGGCAATCGCGTTTTTGCCCATCATGCGCATCAACTGCTTGCGACGGCGTTTGAATTCAGCTGCGGTCATCAGGCGCATCCTCATAGATGGTCATGACTGCAACTCGCAGATACTCCTCCAGCTCTGTCATCTGCTGATTCTGCTCTTCATCATCGGCATCCACGGACTCCACATCCAGGCGCGTAAACTCGCTAATATCCGTGAGAGTCTCCTGCCCTATATCAGACATCTTCAGCTCATTGTCCCTCGCGCTGATGCCAAATCCAAACAGAAACCCCTGGCACCAGTTGACCAGCTGCTGCGCCCTCTCATCGCTGCGGACATCATCATCCGGAAGCATCAAGCGGAATCCCATAACCGGATCTTCAAGCTGCTCCCTGATTTCTGCATGCATCTGCAAGAGGGTGCTTTTACACTCCTGCGCCTGCAGTTCAGGCGCATCACTATCGCCAAACAGCTCCTTCTGCATGAGCTGCAAAGATGTCCCGAAGTCACCGCAGATCAACCCGCAAATGAGGGCATGCACCTCTGCCGGCCCAATCTCCATACCGGTGTCGGAGAGCTGCTCTTTTATTTCGTCATATTCAGGGAGTTGATTCACGTCTAATCTCTGCTTTCAAAAAACACTGCATCAGGGTTTGAAATCTTTTAGTCATAGAAGATCTCTCCCTGCTGTCGGGATGACATCAGAATGCGTGTTTATTGCTGAAAAAATAGTGTATAACGACAATCTTCACGCCTCCGGATAAAGCAGATTATAGGCTCTCCTCTGGCCTGAATCGTGAAAATTTCCGTATAATGAGAAAAATTTGTCCTTTTATTGACAATAGAGCGATCTATTATGCCCTCTGGCATTGACCCATTCCAAGTTGCTCTCTATAGTTCCAGATGAAGTTAGAAGCTGCCGATGTACGGAATGGAAAATATGCCTGATAATGAGTTGAAGTCTCTTGAGTCCAAAGTCGATGACCTGGTCAACGCATGTATGCAGTTAAAGGGGGAGAACCAGACCCTGCGCACCAGCCAGGAGGACCTGGTAAGCGAGCGTGCGTCCCTGATTGAGAAAACTGAACTTGCAAGAAACCGCGTTGAAGCCATGATCAGCCGCCTCAAGTCGCTGGAAGAGAACACATGAGCACTCCGAAACCTGTCTCAGTCACTATTCTTGGTGAAGAGTACCTGATCTCCTGCCCACCTGAGGAGGAGCCGGCTCTGCAACAATCCGCCAATCTCCTCGATCAGCGCATGAATGAAATTCGTTCCAGTGGCAAAGTGATGAACAATGAACGTATCGCCGTCATGGCGGCATTGAATCTCTCGAATGAACTGCTGCATCAACAGCAGCAAGCCGCTAGCGATTCCGGGAAAATCGATGAGCATCTACGATCGTTGAGGCAAAAAATCGAGACCGCTCTAAATCCTTAACCCCTTCAATCATCCGGCGGAACCGTTTACTATACACCCTTTTCACACCGCCCTGATAGCACTGAAATTTTTCTGCCTATCTCGAACAAATCAACTGGAATTTCAGCAAAAATAGGATATGATGGTTTCAGGGCGATTTCTACTGTGTTCGATAGTTGATCGGTTTCTTGAGCCTTGCATTTACCCTGGGAGTGGAATGTATTACTGGTGTGCAAGTCCGCCTTGAGCGGAAAGCCTTATGTGATACCTGAAACACCCACTTGAACTATTAAGGTTCAAGGGTATGATCGACGCCGGCATCCGTGGTATCACCCTACTTCTTTAAGAGTGCTCTGATCGAATCGCCGTGCGCTTCAATCAGCCCCTCTTTCAAGCTTTTCTACGGAGGAAGAGTGATTTTCAGTATACGTTATAGTAGCTCTTCGTAACTTCACAATACCCCTGTACAGACGATTCTTTCATCCCTTCCCTAATCCCCATGTCGACAAACAAGCTTCGTTCATCCATTCGCCGGCAGCGTCTGCAGATCACGGCAGCACAGCAACGGCAGCATGCTTCTCTTGTGTGTAAAAATCTCTCGCGGCTGCGCCAATTTCAAAAAGCCAGGCGCATCGCACTCTACCTCTCCGCCAATGGGGAGCTTGATCCGGCGCCCATCAGCACAATCAGCCGCCGCGCTTCCAAGCAGCTATACCTGCCGGTATTACACCCCTTCCGTCATGGACGCCTTTTTTTTTGTGAGTGGAGAGAATATGCCCCGCTGCAGCCAAACCGCTTCGGCATCCTCGAACCCTCCTGCCATGGCAACGCCGCAAAGCCGTTAAGGTCGCTGGATCTGATACTGGTTCCACTGGTGGATTTTGACGCCGCCTGTCAGCGCATTGGCATGGGAGGAGGCTACTATGACCGCACACTTGGCAAGCCCAGGGGAAGCTCAACCTGGAAGCGTCCCTACCTGATCGGTATTGCCCACGAATTGCAGAGGGTTCCAGCCATCAAATCACAAAAATGGGATGT
>JAUVEG010000051.1 GCA_030594925.1 Gammaproteobacteria bacterium | reverse complement strand
GATCTTGAGAAAGAGCAGACGCATGACATGGTGTTTGACATCATGAACGATCGCCAGCGTCGAGCATTCGAAAAAGAGTTGCAGGCTGATTTCTCCTTTCACCTGCCTGATGTGGCGCGTTTTCGTGTCAACGCTTTCCATCAGAATCGTGGCGCCGGAGCGGTATTTCGTGTCATCCCGTCCGAGGTTGTGACGCTCGAAGAGATTGATGCGCCATCCTCTTTCAAGGAGATCATCAATGTCAAGAATGGCCTGGTGCTGGTAACAGGTGTAACCGGCTCGGGAAAAACGACCACGCTCGGCGCCTTTACCGATGAGATCAACAAAACCCTGCCATTGCATATCCTGACTATTGAAGATCCGATTGAATTTGTGCATGAAAGCAAAAAATGCCTCATCAATCAACGTGAACTGCATGAGCATACCCTGAGTTTTACCGATGCACTGCGTGCGGCGTTGCGTGAAGACCCCGATGTCATCCTGGTGGGCGAGATGCGTGATCTCGAGACCATCCGGCTGGCATTGACAGCCGCAGAGACCGGTCATCTGGTGTTTGCCACCCTGCATACCAGCTCCGCAGTCAAGACCATTGACCGTATTATCGACGTTTTCCCCGGTGATGAGAAGGAGATGGTGCGTTCGATGCTGTCGAATTCACTGCGCTCGGTCATCTCCCAGACACTTCTCAAAAAGATTGGCGGCGGCCGTGTTGCGGCCTGGGAGATCATGGTTGCAAATCCTGCGATCCGCAACCTGATTCGTGAGAATAAACTGGCGCAGATGTATTCAGTGATACAGACAGGGCAGGCGGAAGGCATGCAAACGATGGATCAATGCCTGAGAAAACTTGTCGACTCCGGAGTGATTACTGTGGGCGCCGCACGAGAGCGGGCCGAGAGCAGGGATTCATTCTGATGGGCATAAACTGATGGATATAAAACCTTACCTTGAATTGATGGTAAAACGTGGAGCATCCGATCTGTTCCTCAGTGTTGGACGCCCCCCCAGCATGAAACTTCATGGCACACTGCATCCAGTCGGTGATAAAGCCCTGACATTGGATCAGACCGAGGCGCTGATCGAGAGCCTGATGCCAGCGAGTCGTATCGAGGAGTTTCACCAGACGCATGAAGCAAATTTTGCCTACGCCGAAGAGGGTGTCGGGCGTTTCCGTGTCAGTGCCTTTTTCCAGAAGGATACGCCAGGTCTGGTGATGCGCTATATCGTCTCGGATATACCGACTGTCGAGGAGCTTGGACTTCCTGAACAGCTCAATGATATAGCGATGATCAAGCGCGGGCTGGTGCTGGTAGTCGGCGCCACCGGCACGGGTAAATCAACCACGCTGGCGGCCATGATTGGCTACCGTAATCACAACAGCGCCGGTCATATCCTGTGCATCGAGGATCCGATTGAATACATCCACGAGCATGACCAATGCATCGTCAATCAACGCGAAGTGGGGATAGATACAGAGTCATATCCAGTGGCATTGAGAAACTGCCTGCGCCAGGCCCCCGATGTCATCCTGATTGGAGAGGTGCGCACCCGTGAAGCGATGGACCAGGCGATTATCTTTGCCGAGACGGGGCATCTTTGCATTGCTACTCTGCACTCCAACAATGCAAACCAGGCGTTGGATAGGATCATCAATTTTTTCCCTGAAGACCGCCGTAACCAGCTGCTGCTCGATCTCTCCCTGAACCTGAAAGCGATTATTGCACAGCAGTTGATACCGCGCACTGATCACAAGGGGTTGGTTCCAGCGATCGAGATTCTGTTGAACACTCCCTATGCCGCTGATCTGATTAGACGCGGAGAGATTCATGAGATCAAGGATCTGATGAAGCGTTCACAGGAGCAGGGGATGGTGACTTTTGACCAGGCGCTGGTGACCTTGTTTCTGGAGGATAAAATTACCTATGAAAATGCGTTGCGTTTCGCAGACTCTTCCAACGATGTGCGCCTGATGATCAAGCTTTCCGGCAAGGGCGGTGCATTCGGTGATGGTGGCTTTGAGTTGAATGAAGAGGATGATGACGACATCATGGGAGCATTTAAGGGGTAGGGGAAGAGTCGTGAGGACTGAGTAGCGAGGACTGAGTAAACCTAAAACTTAAAACCTAACACCTAAAACTTTCCCCCTAAAACACTGTTAGCCCATCAAACACCGGGCCATCGACACATACGCGTTTCATGGCTGTCCCGCTTTCGGTCTTTACTTCTACGACGCAACCCGCGCAGCCGCCTACGGCGCATGCCATGAACTCTTCCAGTGAAACCTGAACCGGCAGGTCATACTCCCGCGCAACGTCCACCACGGCCTGCAGCATCGGGTGGGGACCACAGGCATAGAGAGAGACTTCACTGCGCTGCTGATCATCGAGCGCATCCAGCCAGATTCGTGCAAGGTCCGTCACATAGCCCTGGTGACAGCCTGCATAATCCTGCAGTGATGCGAGCCTGGAGGGAATGCCCCAGTCATCCAGCAGCGGCATCGCAGCTATCACTCCATCCGGCATCGTATCTTGCATGCCATTGACAAGCAGCTGGGATGGACGTGGAGAGAAGGGGAAGGGGGCTTCGGAGCCCAGGATCACAAACGGGGAGCAGTCCCGGCTGCGCAGCTGTTCGGCGACAAAAATCATTGGCGGCATGCCAACGCCACCGCCGATCAGCAGAGGTCTCGAGGTGGAGATGTTGAAGCCTTTGCCGATTGGACCAAGCAGATTGATGCTTTCGCCGGCCTTGCGATTTGCAAGCAGTGTTGTTCCTTCGCCAAGGCGCTTGTAGAGGAAATCAACCCAGCCATCTGCTGCCGAAACTCGCATGATGGAGATTGGGCGGCGCATTGGGCGTTGCGGATCGCATTGCAGGTGGGCGAATTGCCCGGGAGCAGCCTTGCGGGCGCATTTAGGCGCTGAAACGCGCATGATGAACTGATCACCTGCATGTTCTGTATGCGAGAGGATCAGTGCATCTTCAACAAAAATGGTGTCGCGGTGTGCTTGAGTAGACATCAGCTCTCCGACCAGGTCATGCGGCCTTCGAAAAAGGTGTGGGTCACATAACCCTTGAACTCCCAGCCGTCAAAGGGGGTGTTATGACCGGCGCTGAGCATTTTGTCGGCAGCAAATCTCCACTCCCTGTCGAGATCGATCAGGCACAGGTCGGCATCAGTTCCGACAGAGATGCTGCCGCTGGCGAGTCCGGCAATCTCCGCCGGCCCGCTGGTGAGCAAAGAGATGGCGCGAGGCAGATCGATGAGCTTCTCATCAACCAGCCGCAGCGTCAGGGGCAGCAGCGTCTCGAGTGCGGAGATGCCGGGTTCTGTTGACGGAAACGGCGCCAGCTTGGCGTCGGCCTCATGGGGTTCGTGAGCCGAGCAGATAGCGCTGATAACCCCCCCGGCAACACCCTGACGCAATACATCGCGGTCGGCGAGCGTGCGCAACGGCGGCAGCAGATGGCAATTGCTGTCAAAGCCATCGACATCCATCTCGGTGAGGTGGAGTTGATGCGCAGCGACATCCGCCGTGACATGGACTCCTTTCAATTGCGCCTCATGCAACATCTCGACGGCGCGGGCCGTCGAGATTTGTTGAAAGTGAAGATGCACGCCGGTTTCCTGGGCGAGCTCCAGCATGGTGGCGACCGCGACAGTTTCGGCAGAGCAGGGGATTCCCGGCAGTCCAAGACGGTTGGCCACGCGTCCGTCATGTGCGCAGCCGCTGTTATTCAGGGCGTGATCCAGTGGATTCACAAAGATGGGGATTTGCCATGTGGCCGCATACTCCATGGCGCGTTTGAGTATCAGGTTGCTGCGAACCGGCCGGCGGGCATTGCTGACTGCAATGCAGCCGCTGCTCTTGAGGGCGGCCATCTCCGTCAGATGCTCTCCCGCAAGCCCCCTGGTGAGTGCGCCGACCGAGAGCACACGCGCCTGGGCGCTCTGTTTGGCGCGCCGGCGGATCAACTCCGCAACCGCCGGCGTATCGATCACGGGATCGGTATCCGGTGGGCAGATAACCGTGGTCACTCCTCCCCGGGCAGCAGCCGTGGTTTCCGAGATGATGGTTCCTTTCTGCTCCTGGCCCGGTTCACGCAGCCTGGTGTTGAGATCGATGATGCCGGGGATGAGTAGTTTTCCGGTCGCATCGATCTGACGTTCTGCATTGAAGCCGGGAGGGGCGCTGCCGATGGCAACAATTTCTCCCCCTGCAATATGAATATCGGTCACCTGCTCCATATCTGCAGATGGATCATGCAGGCGCGCATTGAGAATGGTGAAGCTGGCGTTCATGATTCTCTCCCTGCTGAAGAGGGCTGCATCGCCATCGACAGAATTGCCATGCGCACTGCAATTCCGTATGTCACCTGCTGCAGGATCACGGAGTGTTTGCCGTCAGCGACAGCAGTCGCCATCTCGACTCCGCGGTTGATCGGCCCGGGGTGCATCACGGTTACCTCGTCATCGGCCAGCTGAAGACGCTCCTCGGTGAGGCCGTAGCACTGGAAAAACTCGTGTTCAGAGGGGAGCAGGGCGCCGTTCATGCGCTCCTTCTGCAGGCGCAGCATGATAATGACATCGACATTCCTGATGCCCTCGTCCATATCATGGTAGACATGCACGCCGAGGCTTTCACGCGCATTTGACGGTATCAGTGTCCGCGGGGCTATGACACGCACTTCGGAGACGCCCAGTGTATTCAGCGCCATGATTTGGGAGCGCGCGACCCGCGAGTGCAAAATGTCACCGACAATGGCAACGCGCAACGGCGTAAAATCACCCTTGACGCTGCGAATGGTAAACATATCCAGCATCGCCTGCGTCGGGTGAGAGTGCTGTCCGTCTCCGGCATTGATGATGCTGACGCCGGGATTTGCGTGACTTGCCAGAAAGTGGGCTGCACCGCTGTCGCCATGACGCATGACAAACATATCGACATCCATGGCCTCGAGGTTGCGCAGCGTATCCAGCAGGGTTTCGCCCTTTGATGTGGCCGAGGTGCTGATGTTGAGGTTCAAAACGTCGGCAGAGAGGCGCTTGGCGGCGAGTTCAAAGGTTGTGCGGGTGCGGGTGCTGTGCTCGAAAAAGATGTTGGCGATCACTCTGCCGCGCAGCGCCGGAACTTTCTTGACGGAGCGGCCGGTGATGTTGATAAAGGATTCAGCGCTGTCAAGAATACGCAGCAGCAGATCGCGGTTAAGCCCTTCGATCGAGAGGAAATGCCGTAATTTGTTGTTCTCATCGAGTTGCAGATTAACAGCACTCATCGCATGGATTCTCTTCTCAAATCAGCCTGTAAAAATTGCGCAGCCTAACGCGAGGGTCTGCCGCCGTCCGGGATCACCTGTTTCATCATATCTGCGGGGTTCCATTGCTGGAACTGATCGCTGCCGCGGGTAATTGCCTGGCCCATACCGCGCATGCTGCCTTCGATTTGCTGAATGCTGTAGTTCATGTTCGCGACGTTGGCAGACATCTGATCAATACTCGCATTCATGGCCGTGACATCCCTGGACAATGTCCCGACATGGCTGGTCATTTCGATCATGGAGGTACTCATATCATACATCAGTTTTACAAAAATTAGGGCTGCAAGTGCAGCGCCGATGATGACAACTACCTGCCCAGATTTTGCATTCATAACCTGCCTCCTATTGAGACGTACAGCACGTGATCTCTTCAGGAATTGTAGCGGCAGTGCTGAAATGGTTCAATGGGATAGAAAGAATAAAAGTAACTTCTCAGAAAGCCCGTCTATTGTTTGAGTTTGTGCAGGGTCGGTAACTGCCATTCATGTTTCGAAAATCCCGACATCCATCACTCGTATCTCCTCTGCCAGCCGCACCATTTGCCAGTGCTTGTCTGCATTTTTCGCGATCGGGGTCTGGATGTTGTATTTCCAGTAACGCCAACAGGATGTGGCGGTCGCCGCATATTCACAAAACAGCGGCAGGGTCATCATCTCAACCTCTTCCAACTTGCGAACACTCTGGTAACCGCTTACCAGCGCCCTTGCCTTTGCGTGCGCTATTGTCGTCTCATCACTGCACATTCCCACGACTCCCATTCCGAGGTCGAATGCCTTGTAGTAATAACATGCCTCCTCGAAGTCGATGATCGCCCTGAATTGATCGCCGTCGAACAACAGGTTGTCGTAGAAGAGGTCGCCATGGATAAAGCCCCGCGGCGCATCCGTCGGGATTTTCCGTGTGAGGTAAGCAATCTGCCCGGCCAGCCATGATTCGTAGCGCGTATCTATATTCGCTCCGATGACGCTCTCGAACAGCTGCAGACCATAGGCGTGGTTGGGTTCCAGCAGCTGATGGGGAACTGCGAGCTGATGCAGCGCCGCCATTTTTGCGCCGGCTTGCGAGAGCATTGCTATATCGAGATCCCGGCATACATCTCCGCTGACATATTGCTTCACCATCACGGGCTTGTCAGCGTGCATGACGGTGATGCCGCCCTGCACGGTCGACACCAGAGGCGTGGCCGGAAAGTGATGCTTCTCGAGCAGCAACAGCAGGCGTCCCAGCTTCTCGACCTCAGAGCGGGACTTGTCATCAAAGAGGGTCAATACGAATTCACCCTGCCGGCTTTGCAGCAGGTAGCTGGTGTTTCCGGCGCCGCCTTCGATGGGGGTAAACTCCTGCAGCGTCAATCCATATTGATCCGCCAATGCGAAAATATCATTTTTGCCAAGCTCTAAATATCTGGCCAAAACACTCTTTCCGTAACAGGTTTATTCTCGCACATGCTCCTGAGCAACTCCTGCCATACGTTGAATGACTTGATTGGGATATTTGGAGTGATGAAGCGAATGTCTGCAGTATACTCCTATGTGTAGTTGCATCCCCATCTCGCGGCCCGCTCTTGTAGAACCGATCGCGAACTACACATAGTTATAGCACCTGAAGAAACTGCATCATCGGCAGGAATAGGCGTGAAATCATGAATATCGGGGATAATTGGCGCTCAAGAAGCCAGGGGGGCGACTGATTATGGGGATTCAATGCCGTCGTCTCCTGTATTGGATGGATCACCACCCCAAGACACTGGAAAACCATGTTAAGTTTATGAAGAAATTTTTTACTGGAAACCCAATGGAATTGCGGCTCTCAGCCAGAAATCATTTACGTACTACACATAGTTCAGTTCTACACATAGATACTCATTCACAGCCCCCTTTAAATAGCCCGACCCGCTCATTAACTGAATGACGGGTCATGCTCCGAAGCCGACATTCGAGTCTCGGTTAAGAAAGATACGCACTGTTGCTGACGATAGGCCGAAAAACAGCCAGATTCCATTTATTGGTCTTTAGCCTAATAGCCGTCTGCTGAATATAGCGTTATTATTTCAGCAGTTATTGAGGAACAATCTAGCCCCTGCTTGAATCAGAGAATAACATCCTACGACTTGAACCTAAAACAAGGTAATACTGACATGAACACCAAAAACATTGGCTTACAAATAATAAGGAGGAAGGCAGTGATGCGAACAACAAGCATACCGCAACTTTATAAGACATTCGTGGCCTTGGTGTTGCTTTTCGTTACAGGAACGACGGCAATAGCCGCGTCCAAAGCATCTTATCAGGCCGTTGATGAGGATCCGGTCATCATTGCCAATGGCAATATCCTGACCATGAATCCTGATCAACCGACTGCATCAGCGATGGCGTTCAAAGATGGCAAGATCCTGGCGATTGGTGACCTTTCTGCTGTGAAAGCGGCTGTCGGCGATAGCTATGAGTACATCGACCTTGAAAGCAAGACCGTTGTCCCTGGATTCATCGAGAGCCACGATCATATGGTCTTGTACGGATCGATATTGACCTTGCTGGATATTTCGCCATTTGTCACGCCGTCGTTGAAGGAAGCCCTGCAG
>JAUVEG010000182.1 GCA_030594925.1 Gammaproteobacteria bacterium | reverse complement strand
CACTTGAAAGGCAGCTTGCAACACTCCCCGCATTGGTTGCAACTGCCGGTGCGGCTTTTGTCAACAGGCAATATCGAGGTGAGAGTTCTGGTAAGTTTTGGAATCATTGATATCTCTTCGCTACTCTTGGGATAGCTGCCGCTGCTGGCGACAGCGCCCGTATCTCTGTAACTTCTCAATAATCCCGTGGCGGGTCTTCATTCGCTATGTTGTCATTTCGACCATCGGGAGAAATCTGAAAACACTGGATAGAGTGAACAAATTCAAGATTTCTCCCCTTGGTCGAAATGACAACTGATTGCGCACCGGGTTATTGAGATATTACGTATCTCTAACGCATCTTCTTATTATCCTACATTTTTGTTGGAGAATAAATTACTTTGATTCTCTTTTGTCGCATCTCTTGTAAATTCCTCTATAATCCAGAAAGTCCATTTTGCAATGACTTTTGATGATATCTACTTAAGCTGGAGAATTTATATGCATAAACAAAGATTCCTTGTCAGCAGCCTTGCTATGCTGCTTATTCTGTTGAGCACAACCCAGCTCAATGCAGCCCCGTTCAGGGAGCGTTTGAAGAATGCCGAGCCCTATGGCGTGTTGTTCAATCAGTATGACCCCAATTTTTACACCGGCTTTGCACCGAGGGTGCAGAGTAAAGAGCACATCACCATCCACCTTGGACGTGGCAACCAGGTGCGCGTACGCATGGTGCTTCCCGAAGAGAGTGTCGAGCACTATCTAGAGGACCAGGTGGCGCGCCATGCGCTCTATAAAGAGGTCATCGACAAGGGAGTCATTACACTCACCACCAATAAATCGTGGGAGCGTTATGATGCAAAAATCGAAGAGGAGAAGATCGCAGAAGTTGTCGCCAAAAAATCAGAGTTGAGTCCCGAAGAGTGGCGCCAGCTCAATCTGGACACCATCAATAAGCTCAATCCGGGACGCCTGCATCATATCCAGCGTGATTTCAATACCATGGTCACGGGCTTTGCCGCTGCATTGAAGGCTGCTGAGGAGCCGAAGGGCCTTGCTGAGAAGCTGGTTCTGATCAATGACTTTTTCCCGCATCGCATCTATATCACTGACCTGACTGAGGGACAGGATGCGGCTTTTGCTGAACTGCAGTCACTGGCAAAGGGTGATGATGCGGCTGGTTTTGCTGATAAAGCCGAAACTTTTTTCAAGGATGTCACCGCAAATCTCTATGCAGTGAATGACGGCAAGCTTGATTTCTACGAATTTACCAGCGTATTCCCTGCGGGCACCTTTGACTCCACCACCAAATACAAAGGTCGCGCTATACCCCGCTTTTCCACAACCGGCGTATGGACCCTGATTCCACGCGAGCATGGAACCGGCGATACCGGCATGGTCGACTACATCTCCAAGGCGGGTTACTACGGCATGATGCCGATGCTGCCCTATCAATACGCAGGCGGCAGCGCCTACAACGCCTTTCACAACCCCGGCATAAGCAACTGGATGGGTGGTCATCCGCTGATTCCCAAAGCGTGGAAAGAGTCGACCGAAAACAGCCGCAGCGGCAAGCCCTACCTGCGCTCCTCGATCACCAGCAGGGGGCCTGTTTCACACGGCTGTACGCGTATGAGTCCCGGCCACCTGACCGAGTTTCGTGAAATGCTGCCCTCGACTTCAGAGGATATGAATGGCATCCGGGTGTTTTTGAATCTCTCTCAGTGCTATGACGTCATCGATATCGACGGGGATGGCACAGAGGAGGCGATGGGCGTGCAATACTATATCGCCTTCCAGGGGAAATCCCGCGTGGCCAACCTCATCTGGGCGCAGAATGACCGCAAGGATTTCTACGACTGGCTCTACGGTGACGAGATCGTCTATGGTGAACCTGGAACGGTGACTGTCAAAGAGGCGGTCTCCTGTAATTTCGTCAAGCGCAAGGCCAGCGAGGGCAAGGTGTACAAGGATATCAAGCTCTACGAAGCGCCCTCCGAGCCTGAAAACCTGCAGTTCTATACCATCAAGGGAGTCAAGTCCACTTCTCACAAAGGCTACGATATCAATCGCGAGCTGCGCCGTGTCGGCTACGGCTACGAAGTTGACCGTAAACTGCTGAAGCTTGACAAATAAATGTTTAACCACAGATGAACACGGATGCACACAGATACTTTTACGTCTTTTAAACTGTGTTCATCTGTGTGAATCTGTGGATAAAACACAGACACGTAGGGTGGTATAAGCGGTAGCGCATCCCACCGCGACATAGGCTGGTGCAATGCGCTCCGCTTATCGCACCCTACGGTTTTTTTACCTCGAAAGGCACGAAAAACAGCAACAGTCGTTTTGTCTATTTTCGTGCTTTTCGTGACCTTTGTGGTTGAAAAAGATCTTATTGCCGAAATGGCGCTCTTCTAAATCTGTCTGGATTCAAATGAAATACAGAATACAACTCTCACTCTCCGCACTTCTTCTCTCTGCCCAGGTGTTGATGGCAGTTCCCGCTGGTGCAGAAACGCCCGCACCTGGCGGCAACGATCTTACCTCTGATGAACTCAATTCATACGCCATCTTTTACAACAAATATGAACCGACCTTTTACACCGGTTTTGCTCCCAGGGCACAGGATTCCCGGCGCCTGCATCTGCATGTTGGACGTGGTAACCAACTGCGCGTGACGCAGGTGCTTTCCGACAGAGTTGTGGCGACCTATGTCAGGGATCTTATGGTCCGTTACAGGGGTTACAAGGAGTTGATCGACCACAAAAAAGTTGTTCTGACCCAGAATCATGGCTTCGAGGAGTTCGAGAAACAGATCAGGGAACTGGATATGGAAGCATTGGTGGATGCAGAAGAGGAGCTTTCCAGCGAGCAACTGCAGCTGCGCAATCTTGATCTCATGAAGCAGCTCAATCCGGAACGGATCTTCTCTATTCGCATTCCTGAAGAGAAGCTGTTGAACAACTGGAGAAGCGCGCTTCGTGATGCGGACCTGAAGTCGATGAAAAAACAGCGGCAGCTGGAGTTGCTTAACCTGATGCTGCCGACACGCTTGTGGCTGACGGATCTGGATGCCGGAGTAACAGCTGCATTGAAAGATGTAGTCACTATAGCGCTGGATAAGGAGATGAATCAGGAGCAGCTGAGCGACCCCTATTTTAAACTCCTTGATCAAGTCAGCAGCGGCATCTACACAAGGTCTGACGGGTATCTGCAATTCGATGAATTTACAGCAATCTATCCCATCGGCTCACTGAATCAATACACCAAATACAAGGGACGCCAGATTCCCCTCTACCCGACTCCCGGCAAGTGGTTGCTGACAACCCATCAGCGCAGCAAGACCGTCGATCATATTCCGACGGTATCGATTTATAGTTATTCGCCCTGGATTCCCTATATGCATGTGGGGAAAAAATTGCACAACTCCTTCCATACCTTGTGGTGGCGTATGTCGCCATCGACAAAGTTTTTGCCGGATGAACTCAAGAAAAGCAGCAGCAAGAGCAGGGAGGGCAAGGATCACGATTTTATGTGGCTGCTGTCACGCGGCCCGATGTCCCATGGATGCACCCATGTCAACACCGGCCATATACTTGAGCTTCGTCAGCTTCTTCCTGCTGAGACTGAAGATCTCTACAAAGTTGAGTTTTTTCTGAACAAGTCCCATCTGTTTGATGTTTTTGATATCGATGGCGACATGCAGGCGGAAGTGATGGGGGTACGTTATTTCGTGGCATTTTCACTGCGCAATAAACGTCCCGACAAACTGCGCGCCCCGATCGAGCGCAAGGCTTTCTATGACTGGCTCTACGGTGGTGAGCTGAAATATAATGCCCGGGGAAACGGCTATTTCAAGCAGATCCGGGACGCACATTATATCGGGCGCCGCGCAGTCAATGGTGCTGAATATGGAGATATCCCGCTCTATGAAGCGGCATATCAACCTCAGAAGCTGCAGTTCTACAGCATGGTGAACATTCCCTTTGCGCGGGAGCTGCGCAAGCTGGGAGTGGGGCAACCGATAGAAGAGGGCGAGTAATACATCATTCTGTAACTATTCAGCTTCGTGCTCAATTCGCTAACCAGGCTACTCCTTGAGTGGAAAACATCTTTACAAATGGGTCAAATT
>JAUVEG010000184.1 GCA_030594925.1 Gammaproteobacteria bacterium | reverse complement strand
TCAGATTGGCGCCGAGGTGCAGATGCAGAACGAAGCGGGTGAAGCCAAGTCATTTTTCGTCACTGAAATCAAGGATGGCAAGGTGACGGTTGACGGCAACCATCCACTGGCAGGCAGGCATTTGAATGTGCACGTGACCATCCTGGAGGTTCGCAATGCACTCCCGGGAGAGGAGCGCACATCCGGTGTTCATGCCGAGCCGATGACGAAGCATTAGACGCTATGAAACTAGGCGTAATCATACTTGCCGCAGGCCAGGGAACCCGCATGAAGTCGGCTATGCCGAAGGTGCTGCACGAGATTGCCGGCAAACCGATGCTGGCGCATGTTATTGAGAGAGCGCAGCAGTTGCATGCGGCTAAAATCGTGGTTGTTTACGGTCACGGTGGCGAGCAGGTCAAACAGCAGCTGAGCAGCTACGATGTTCAGTGGGCGCTGCAGGAGCAGCAGTTGGGGACCGGTCATGCTGTCATGCAGGGAATGCCTGCGCTCGATGCTGTTGATAAAGTCCTTGTACTCTATGGCGATGTGCCGCTGATTCAGACGGATACCCTGCAGCATCTGATCGATGCATCCATGGAGACCTCGATCGGCATGCTGACGGTGCAAGTAGACGAGCCGCATGGTTACGGGCGCATCGTGCGGGATGAATTTGAACGTATCATCCGCATTGTCGAACACAAGGATGCTTCTGCGGATGAACGCACCATCGACGAGATCAATGTCGGCATCATGGCCATGGATCGACCTGAGTTGGCGGGCTGGCTGGAAGCGCTCAGCAACGATAATGTACAAAAAGAGTACTACCTGACAGATGTCATCGACATGGCCGTCAATGACGGCCATGTCGTGGCTTCAGTGCAGCCGCATACTGCCGAAGAGGTGGAGGGGGTCAACGATCGCGTGCAGCTGGCGAAGATGGAACGCTTCATGCAACGGCAACTGGCGCAGCGGCTGATGCTGCAAGGGGTGACGCTGATGGATCCGGAGAGAGTGGATATCCGCGGCTCAGTGCGTGCCGGCGAGGATGTGACGATCGATCTCAATGTCATTCTGCAGGGTGAGGTGGAGATTGCCCGTGGCGTTAACATTGGTGTCAACAGCGTACTGAAAAATTGCACTATTGGTGAGAATGTGACGATTCTTCAGAATTGCGTCATCGAAGATGCTGAAATTGGAAGTAACTGTACAATCGGGCCTTTTGCGAGGATTCGTCCAGGCACGGTGCTGAATGATGGTTGCCACATCGGCAACTTTGTCGAACTGAAAAATGCGCAGGTCGATAGTGGTTCAAAAATCAACCACCTCAGTTATGTTGGCGACACCACGGTTGGACGTAATGTCAATATTGGCGCTGGTGTGATTACCTGCAACTACGACGGCGCCTATAAGCACAGAACAGTGATCGGGGATAATGTCTTTCTCGGCTCGGATACACAATTGGTTGCGCCGGTAACAGTGGAGTCAGGAGCAACCATTGGCGCCGGCTCCACCATCACCCGGGATGCGCCGGCCGAGCAGTTGACACTGAGCCGCAGCAAACAGATCAGCATACCCGGCTGGAAGCGTCCGGCCAGGGAGAAAAGCTGATGTGCGGCATCGTTGGCGGTATCGCACAGCGCAATGTGACGCCGCTGCTGCTGGAGGGATTGAAGCGTCTGGAGTACCGTGGCTATGACTCTGCCGGCATTGCAATTCTCACCGAAGAGGGGGAGTTGCAGCGTGAGCGCAGCAAAGGGAAAGTCGTTAAGCTCGAGGAGGCCATCCGGCATTCCGGCCTGAAGGGAAATTTGGGTATCGGCCATACGCGCTGGGCGACACACGGCAAGCCGGCGACGCGCAATGCGCATCCCCACATCTGCAGGGATGCTGTTGCCGTGGTGCATAACGGCATTATCGAGAATCATGAGGCGTTACACCGTGAGCAGCTAAAGGCTGGACACAAATTCACCTCGGATACTGACACCGAAGTGATTGTGCATGCGCTTTATGATGAGCTGCAAACAGGCATCAACCTGCTGACAGCCGTTCAGAATACGGCAGCAAAACTCACAGGCGCCTACGCGCTCGGTGTGATTCACAAGGGGTCTCCGGGCGAACTTGTGGCTGTCCGCTCCGGAAGTCCCCTGGTGATCGGCATTGGCATCGGCGAGCACTTTATCGCCTCCGATGTTTTTGCATTGCTGCCGGTGACCAGCCGCTTCATTTTTCTGGAAGAGGGCGACGTCGCCCGCTTGAGCTGTGACGGTGTCGAAATCTATGACGCCAACGGTATCGCGGTTGAGCGCCGAATCAAGGAGTCTACCGTCGCCGCAGAACGCACCCATCTGGGCGAGTATCGCCACTACATGCAGAAGGAGATCTTTGAGCAGCCGTCCGCCGCCATCGATACCCTGGAGGGACGCATAACCACCGGGCGGGTCATTGCCGGGTCATTCGGCATGGCTGCGCCCGAACTCTTCAGCAAGGTCAGGCGGGTGCAGATCGTCGCCTGTGGCACCAGCTTTCATGCCGGCCTCGTGGCCAGATACTGGATGGAGCAGCTGGCGGGAATTCCCTGCCAGGTCGAGATCGCCAGTGAATTTCGCTATCGCGAGTTGGTCGTTGAGGATGACACGCTGTTCGTCACGCTATCGCAGTCCGGTGAAACAGCTGATACCCTGGCGGCATTGCGCAAGGCGGGAGAGCTGGGTTATCTCTCGACACTGACCATCTGCAATGTTTCCGAGAGTTCCCTGGTGCGTGAGTCGAAGTTGTCCCTCTTGACACATGCCGGTCCAGAGATAGGTGTTGCCTCGACGAAGGCATTTACCACCCAACTGATTGCACTGCTGCTGCTGGTTGTTGCTATAGCCCGTCACCACAAAATGAGTCTTGAGGATGAGAAGCAGATTGTTGCACAGCTGCGCAACATCCCTGCCGTCATGGAACAGCTGTTGGGGCTTGATCAGCAGATTGCGCTGCTTGCCGAGCATTTCATCGATAAGCATCACGCCCTGTTTCTTGGAAGAGGAAGCCACTACCCGATCGCCATGGAAGGGGCTTTAAAACTCAAGGAGATCTCATACATTCATGCTGAAGCCTACCCGGCAGGAGAGCTCAAGCACGGCCCGCTGGCGCTGATCGATGAAGATATGCCGGTCGTTGCCGTAGCTCCGGGTAATGAGCTGTTTGAAAAGCTCAAGTCAAATCTTGAAGAGGTGCGGGCGCGTGGCGGTGAACTCTTCCTGTTTGCGGGCCCCGGCGTCTCCATCGCCGAGTCAGGGCGGATTCACCGGATCACACTGCCGGAAACTGATGCGCTTACAGCCCCGATTTTATATACGCTGCCGCTGCAGATGCTCTCCTATCATGTGGCCGTACTGAAAGGCACCGATGTTGATCAGCCAAGAAACCTGGCCAAGTCAGTCACTGTAGAGTGACAGCTTGCAGTCCTGGGCAATTCAATAACTCCGTGCGCCCGATTCGGCATAGGATGTGCCGGGGCACGAGGCGCATCAACATCCACCATCTTTATTCTCATCCCCATTGTTGACAGAGTGTATGCAATAACTCTGTTTCTGAGGCTCCCGCGGCAACCTGAATCTGCTGGAAACCAAGCTCCTGTGCATGTTTCATCATGCGTTGACTGATCACAACAAGCGGGGTTTGCAGCACCACAGGATGATTGCGGCAGAGATGCAGCAGATTGTCGATGATGGCGTTGGAAGTAACAATGACGGCATCTATCTGTTGCGGCCATTTCTGCAGCAGCGGGGCGGCGTCAACATCCGGGCAGCGGCGCTGGTAGATTTCGGCATAGTCGACAACTGCGCCCCGTTTTATCAGGGTATCGCCAAGCAGGGGCCGTCCGCCGTTGCCGCGAATGATCAAAACGCGTCGTCCCTGCATCTCGCCAAGCAGAGGAGAGGCGAGCAGGCTCTCGCTGTCCGCCTTCTCTCCTGCGGGGAGATGATGTTGAATATGATGTTGCCGGAGTATGTTTGCAGTGGCGCCGCCGATGGCGAATATCCGCTGATGATGGATGCTGATGGCTGCAATGGCGAAGCGCACTGCGTTGGGGCTGACGAATATCAGATCATCATAC
>JAUVEG010000272.1 GCA_030594925.1 Gammaproteobacteria bacterium | reverse complement strand
CAGGAACGACCAGTCCGGCTGCCTGTTTGGCCCGTGCCCGTGCATCTTCGGCATCATCACCGTACGCAAGTGCGACTCCCATGCGGCGGCGTGCAAAGGCCTCGGGTTTGCCGAACAGGCGTAACTCCGTGCCGCCGGATTTCGAAGCTTTCGATTCCATATTCCGGGACGAGGCATGGGTTACGCACGGGCCGCGAATCCAGGACGACAAAATGGACAAGAATCTCTCTGCGAAGTCGGGTGTAGCGTTGAAATTATTGATTCCAGGATCACGACTATGGCGTAGCGCATCGGTCACGCTTGGAGCACAGCAGGCCAGTCGCATACGAGTGCTGCCGAACATGGAAGGCATCATTGCGGAGTTCCCACCCGTTGATCTTCCACATGCTGCATATAATCAGGAGGGTGATGTTAAACTGGAAAAATGCAAGGAATTTCATCAGCTAGAGTCCAGGCCTGTCAGGCTGAGGGTATGGACTAGTGAGGGAGTGGTCAAGGCCGAGCGACCCGTGTGTGTTTACTTTGATCCGGAATTGGTAAAAAAGGGGAGGAATCAGTCAGATAGCTCCCAAGATAGATTGTCGGGGAGCGCGAAGTTAGACAACCAGAATAAGTTTGAATAAACCCATGGGATGGGATTTTACTATGGAGTTATCCATGAATAATTTCCCGAATAATGCGCGGCAATGTTGTTCCTATTCAAGGCACAGCAAGAGGCGCATAACAGCGTTATGAAACTCTTGCTGGAGAGTTTCCTCACCTCTGCTCATCCTCCTCTGATGTACATCCATGTAGGCCAAGCAAAAGAGTAACAGCATGGCTTGCGCGAAAAATCTATTCTGTTGATTTTTCCGTTAAGGTAGAACAGTTATTTGCCTCAAATGCACGAAGAATCCGACTCAAATATGGCATCTCATTGCTGCGATCCTTATTCGCAGAAAGTCTTCTAGCGTACGACTGTCCCATGGGTCCCATTAGGACAACTACACCGTGTTCCTACTTGCTGAGGGTTTTCCAGTGTGCAGATGCCTGACGCAGTTGCACAACGTCTGCTGTACGCTCCCGCGATAATCAGGTTCGGGGCATCATCGTGTGACCGGGTGGCGCTGGTGCTCTTGGCTGCTGTACTGCTTGAATGTGTCGGCGTTTCGAGCCATGTGGCAATGCCGTAACCGAGAACGAAGGCTGCAGCGAGTCCGCTAAGAGTTCGTAATTTCATGTGTGCAAGACTCCTCTAAATTATGATGGTGATCATCTCATCATTGCTCAACAATGATACTCTATGCCTGACCTTTTCAGAGTAGGCGTCCAGGACGATCCTGTAAACAGTGACACGTCTGGTTCGAGATATTTGTATCGTAACATATTGACACCTGCTTTTTGTTGGTTTTTAACAGGATAGACCGCTTTTCTATAAGCCTGCGTATCAGGTTTCATTGGATGCTCCGCTCTCGTTCCTTTGACCAAATATTTGTGGCTGAGCGTATCCATTGAAGGCTGAAGACTGCCTACGCGGATGATAGCCTCACCATTGTGCAAAAATAGTCCCTGCGAGTTAAGTCTTTTGTGAAAATAATGTGGAGCGCGACTCTCTCTTTTAGATCAGTGACTTAAATGTTACGGCTTGATTTTGATTTATGTAGAGTAAAAGAATACCACTGAGGGGAGTGGGAGATACGGAGTGATATTTATTGCAGCAGGCCCTGGTGGTCGCTCTTCTGCAGTCTTGCGCCGAAGGTGGAGACGATTTTTGAGGCTGCGCGGCTGGCAAGTTCACCGGCCTGGCGGTCACTCATTCCGTGGGTTATTGCATAGAGAAAAGCGCCGGCAAACATGTCTCCGGCGCCATTGGTGTCAACAGCCTGTGTCGGAACGGCGTCGATGCTGATGCGCTCATCACCGTTGACGATCAATGCGCCCTTGCTGCCCCGCGTGATGATGAGTTTTTTCGCGATGCGGCGCAGCTCTTCGATGGCCTCGTCAAGACTCTCCCTGCCGGTATAAATCTGCGCCTCCTCTTCATTGCAAAAGAGGATATCGACACCATCGCCCACGATTTCGCTGACGCCGTCACGGAAATAGGTCACCATCGAGGGATCGGAGAATGTCATAGCCGTCTTGACCTGATGTTCGGCGGCCATTTTGCGCGCCTTGCAGACAGCTGCGCGTGACAGGTCAGATGTCACCAGGTAGCCTTCAATATAGAGATATTGTGACTCTTTGAGGTCCTCGAAATGGAGTTCGTTGACGGAAAAATCGGTCGTAATGCCAAGAAAGGTGTTCATGGTGCGTTCGGCATCCGGCGTGACCATCACCATGCACTTGCCGGTCATGCCCTCTTTTTTCACCTGCTCCAGGCGGGTCCTGACACCGGCTGCATGCAGGTCATGCATATAGAACTGACCCTGCTCGTCATCACCCACCTTGCAGGCATAGAATGTATTGCCGCCAAACTGGCTGATAGCGACCATGGTGTTGGCCGCCGAGCCGCCGCCGGCGCGTTTTTTGAGGCCGAATTCCTGTTTCAGATCATCCAGCAGGCGAAGATGCGTCTCATCGTCGATCAACGTCATCACTCTTTTTTCAATCTGCTGCTGATTCAAAAATTCGTCGCTGACTTCAAACTCTTTATCGACCAGCGCATTGCCGATGCCGTAGACGTGGTATTTCATGAGGGAGCTGTTTTCGAGGAGTAATGTAACCGCCTATTTTAGCTGAAATCAGGAGAGGTGTCCGTCTGTTTTGTGACAACGACTAAGCCCATATCGGGTCTTCATTCGCTATGTTGTCATTTCGACCATCGGGAGAAATCTGAAAGCACTGGATATATTGCACAAATTCAAGATTTCTCCCTTCGGTCGAAATGACAAGTAATTGTGTACGCTGGAGCCTTTTGCAAAACTCCGTAATTCCGGCATGTTTTGAGCCGGAATTACCTGTTTTAGAGTTTTGCAAGAGGCTCAGAGTTGCAGAGGATTTAGCTCAGCACTCTTTATCGAGGAAATCAGAGTTGACCTGCTGCATATGCTGCGGTTTGGGCGAGAATTCCCGCCACTGCTGCAGGTAGC
>JAUVEG010000156.1 GCA_030594925.1 Gammaproteobacteria bacterium | reverse complement strand
TGACGCGGCAGCAGCTTTTCAAACAGCCTCACAGGCCATCTCTCCAATGCCTCGGGAAGCAGCGTGTGGTTGGTGTAGGCCATGGTCCGGGTGGTGATCTGCCAGGCCTTGTCCCAGCTGAGACGCTTCTCATCCACGAGGATGCGCATCAGTTCCGCCACCGCGATGGTGGGGTGGGTGTCATTCATCTGAAAGACATTCTGTGCGGCAAAATTGGAGTAGTTCCTGTCCTCAACCTTGTCCCACTGGCGAAAGATATCCTTGAGGCTGGCCGATGCGAGGAAATATTGCTGGCGCAGACGCAACTCCTTGCCGCATTCACTGGCGTCATTGGGATAGAGCACCATGGTAATGTGCTCGGCATCATTTTTCTGCGCAACTGCTTCAGGGTAACTGCCGGCATTGAACTCATCCAGATTGAAGAGGTCTGTGGCTGTCGCCTTCCACAACCGCAGCGTATTGACGACGTTGTTGTTGTAGCCGGAGACTGGTACGTCATAGGGGACGGCAAGTACATCGTCTGTCTCTATCCAGCGAACCCTTTGTTGACCGGTGTGATCGATGTCATGGAAAGTGCGTCCGCCAAACTGTATCTGCTGGATATACTCCGGGCGCTCCAGCTCCCAGGGATTGCCGTTGCGCAGCCAGTGGTCAGGCTCCTCCAGCTGACGGCCATCCTCGATGATCTGACGAAACATGCCGTATTCATAACGAATCCCATAGCCGGTTACCGGCAGCCGCAGGCTTGCGCAGCTGTCCATAAAGCATGCTGCAAGACGACCGAGGCCGCCGTTGCCGAGACCGGCGTCCGGTTCCAGTTCAAGGATGCGTTCAAGTTCGTTGGTGACACTCTGCATCGCCTCTGCGGTCTCTTTCTCGATGCCGAGATTCAGCAGGTGGTTCCCCAGTGAGCGTCCAATGAGAAACTCCAGTGAGATATAGTAGGCTCGTCTGACGCCCTTTTTTTTATGTTGCAGCCAGGTGTTGCGCCAATCTGTCATGACGCGCTTGCGAATCACCAGCGAGAGCGTCTCATAGAGATAGTAGGGGTTGCAGCCAAGAAAACGCCCCAGGTGGTAAATCAGGGTGTGATCGAAATCCTTTTCCAGAGAATCCGGGTCTACCGGCAGTTCACGGATATCGGAGGGGTTGCATTGGTCGGTATTGATTTCTTTTTTCATTATAAAGTTTTAGGTTTTAGGTTTTAAGATTTAAGTTATAAGTGCGTAGGGCGCAATAACCGCAGGGCATTGCGCCGCATGAAATGGCGTCGTGCGTTCCGATTCTGGCTTTGCCAGGTCAGGTTTCAGATCTGCTGCTCCTGCTGATAGAGGGCGAGGTAGCTTGCGGCGCTCTGAGTCCAGCTGAAGTCCTGTTGCATGCCGGTGCGTACAATCTGTTTCCAGCAGTCGCCATTTTGATAGCAGGCAATCGCCCTTTCGATGGTGTATTGTAGCGCAGCGGCTGAGGGTTCGTTGAAGACAAAGCCGGTTGCACTGTTGTTTAATATTGTTTCGCCACTGGTATCGACTACGGTATCAGCGAGTCCGCCGGTATGATGAACGATCGGTGGTGTTCCATAACGCAGGCTATAGAGCTGATTGAGGCCGCACGGCTCGAAGCGTGACGGCATCAGAAAGAAATCGGCGCCGGCTTCGATGCGGTGCGCCAGCTCCTCGGAATAACCGAGATAGAGCAACACCCGTTCAGGATAGCGGCGTGCAAGTGCAGTAAAGGCGTATTCATAGGCATCCTGTCCCGAGCCGAGAATGATAAAGCTGGCATTGCTGTTTTCGATGAGAGGCGGAATGACCTCGGCGATCAGGTCAATCCCTTTCTGTTCCACCATGCGCCCGATAAAGCCGAAAAGCGGCGCCTGCAGGCGCTCGTTGGTTGCTTCGACTCCCATCTCTGTCAACAGGGCCGTCTTGTTTTTACTTTTACCTTTGAAAGTTCTCCATTTATCAGAGTAGTGCGAGGCGAGGTATGGATCACTTTTCGGATTCCAGGCATCCTGGTCGACGCCATTGAGGATGCCGCTGAGCTTGTATTCAATCGAGTGCAATACGCCTTCAAATCCATAGCCGAATTGCGCTGTCAGTATCTCGTTTGAATAGGTTGGGCTGACGGTTGTCACATGATCGGCATAGATGACTCCCGCCTTGAGCATCGAAAAATTACCATGAAATTCCAGCCCTTCGGCGCTCCACCACAAATCGGGAAGTCCCAGGCTGATGTAGTCGTGATGCGAGAAGATGCCGCCATAGGCAAGATTGTGGATTGTATAGACTGCTTTCGGTGCATCCGACTGGTGTTTCAGCAGTGCTGGTATCAGGCCTGTCTGCCAGTCGTGAGAATGGACGACATCCGGTTGCCAGCCGATATCGATATCGGAAGATACCAATGCGGCAACAGCACGTGAAAATACTGCAAAGCGCTCGGCATTGTCGGGCCAGTCATAACCATCAGGATGTTGGTAGGGATTTCCCGGTCGGCCAAAGAGATCAGGGCAGTCAACCAGGTAAAGCGGCACGCCGAGAGAGGTATCACTGCTTTCCAGGATGCGAATGCTGCGCGTACGTTCGACACCGGTGATATCCATCCAGGCGATGATTTTCGATTCCGGTGATTGCTCAAGAACAGCGCGATAGGCTGGCAGAATGACCCGAACATCGGCGCCTGCTTCATTCAGGGCACGCGGCAGACTGTAGATGACGTCGCCAAGACCGCCTGTTTTAATCAGCGGATAGGCTTCACTGGCAGCGAATAGAACTTTCATGATCTCTCAGCTTTGAGTTGACGGAAAAGAGACTTTCGCTGCTTCCTGCAGCAAATAATCATCTAAAACCGTCCTATGATAGCGCAACTGGAGAGAATTCAGGAATTGATTAATATAAGAGCAGGGAAAAAACGGTTGATAGACTCTTTGCCAACAGCCAACAGCCAACTGCTAACTCTTGCCGATTGCCCCTTTGCCAATTCCCTCGTAAGCATAGACCTCGAAGGAACTCCCGGGATGACTCTGCTTCAGTGAGTCGGCAATATGCTGCGCCAGATTCTCGACTGTTGAGTCACTGTCGATCAGGTAACAGCAGGTGGCAGGCAGTTTCAACTCGAACTTCCCCTGTGATGCCTGGTAGCGATAGAGATGCTGCTCGTTTTCTTCACTGACCAGATCCTCTCTGCTGCCGATATAGATATCCCTCCATTTTGCAGCCCAGCTTTTTTCAATTTGAGGATCACGGACGCCGTCACGCAGGATCTCTAATTTTGAACGATGCCCGTGGGCAATCCGTTGGCAATTTCCAGCGTGATGTTTGAGGCCGTGACTGTAGTGATAAAAGGGGCCCTCGAGGTGCTCGGGTGAGAGCTTGATGTCCAGTCGCGAGACATTCGAAGGCATCTCCTTTAGCAGGGAGTCGGTGATTGCTGCTGCTACTGTTTCCGTTGTCACACTCCCCGCCTGCAGCAGGCACAGTGCTGAAGCAGGGGAGTGATGCTCAATCCCGGCCCGATCACCGTACTCAAACAGTACGGAGCAGCGCTGTTGGTGCTGCGTGAGCGTCACTGCTGATGATTTCACGGGAATAATCAACTTGTGGTCAAACTCCAGGTCGACCAGCTGTTTGACCTGGCGTTTTACATCAGAAAAATCGAGCACCATCCCCTGTTGATCGAGATCACCGGTGAGGCTGATATCCAGTCTCCAGCTCTCGCCAACAAGCCCCCTGGTTGCATGCAGGTAGGAGAAGTCGACCACTGTCAGACCTTTGACAAACAGCGTGGTCAAGGTTTTTTGCCTTTTCTGCGGCGTGAGCGGGTCCTGGAGTGATACGCTGAAATCTGCTGCATGACCAGTGAAAAGGGAAGTTTATCCAGACTCCCGAAGTGTTTGATAGCGTGGTTCACCAGCTCAATGACATTCTCTATACGGGCTGGAACAGGTTGCCCGGGGTTTAGAGCCGTATAAAGACCGCGTAATCCGCCAACCTGAATACGAATCGCCTTGCCGTGCGGCAGCAGGTTCTTCCGCTCTTCGGAGGTTGATCGCAGCGCAAAACGCGCCCGGGTACGCAGCACTTCAAGCAGTTGCAGGCACTGCTGCTGTCCTGCATCTGAGTTGCAATGGACGCCTTCGCGCTCGGCAATACAAAATTTGTGTGCTTCACTGCATTGGCATTGCAGAGTCAGAACCGCTTTTTCAAAGGCGCAGAAACGTTCATTGATTTCGTGATAGGTTTGGCGAAAGGCGTCCTGGTCCATACTAAAATCCTTGAGCCGCTGAAATCATTTACAAATGAGTCAAATTTTAAAGTAACTATTTAGGTAATTATTCATGACCTGCTAATTCGCCACTGTTTTCGGGTGTATCTTCCGGAAAACACCGTGAATACATCTGACCCACAGGGATGTGGGAAATGCCGGTTCCGTCAGGAACATGAACCGGCCATGTAGGCTCGAGTCGGCATCTCTGCCTCCTACGTTTCCAGCAGATATTCCAAAAAACAGTGACTTGCCTGGAAAATATGTAACTTCTCAATAACCCCGTGC
>JAUVEG010000224.1 GCA_030594925.1 Gammaproteobacteria bacterium | reverse complement strand
AAGGTGCTTTTTCATCAACACGTCTCTACCCTGGGACGTGACAAAATTTTTCTGCAGCCATGGCAGGCGCGTATTGCTGTTGTCTGTATGATCGTGATCAGTGATGCCGGCGCCGAGCTGTTCAGCTTTGACATGCAGCAGTACGATGAAATGGAGTTGCTGAAAAAGCTGTATGATTTTCTGATCGACTCAACTGACTCCTTCTGCTGGGATCAGGGGCGTGATCTCAATGCACTGTTACACATACGCTCCATGATCCATGAGTTGACATTCGATGCCGCTCCGCTGCGAACAATTGAAAGACGCCTGCGCATTCCACCGGGAAGCACCTCTCTCGAAGCGATTGCGGCGCGTCTTGGTTTGCAGGGTATCGCCATGCAGGGAGACGAACTCAGCTGGAAGCTATATCGACAGCAGGGAATCGCCCCTTTGTGTAAACGCTGCCGTACAAATGTTGTTGCCACGGCGCAACTAGGCCTGCGTCATCTGTTGACAGCGGGCGAGATTGACCGACAGCGCTTCGATCAATTAGCAGCTGCATGTGGTGAACTCTGATGGGACGTCGCAGAAGAGGCGGAAAAAAGATCCCGCAAGGCAGCTTTGAGGCTGAAATAGAGTCCCTGAGCCATGATGGCCGCGGGGTGACTCACATTGATGGAAAAGCGGTCTTTATCCACGGTGCACTGCCTGGCGAAAAAGTGACTTTCAACTATACACGATCGCAGCGGCGTTACGATGAGGGTGTCGTTGATGAAATTATGCTCTCCTCATCACAACGGGTAGAACCGGGCTGTGAGAATTTCTCAGTCTGCGGCGGCTGCAGCCTGCAGCACCTGGGTGCTGAGCATCAGATCGCCTACAAACAGCAGACTCTGCTGGACGCTTTTCAGCATATTGCCGGTATCGAGGCGCAAGCAGTCATGCCTCCTCTGGTTTCAGAGCCATGGGGTTACCGCCGCAAGGCGCGCCTCGGGGTTAAATATGTCGCCAAAAAAGGCAGGGTGCTGGTTGGTTTTCGTGAACGCGGCTCCTCCTTCGTGACCGTGATGCAGCGCTGTCCGGTGCTGCATCCGGCCATCGGCGAAAAACTGGGGGCGCTGGCGGAAGTGATTCAATCACTCAGTGTGCGTGACAAAATACCGCAGATTGAACTGGCGATGGGAGATGAGAGCATTATTCTCATTTTCAGGCTGCTGTCACCGCTCTCTGATGATGATGCGGAAATACTTGGAAATTACTGCCGTCAACAAAACTGGCACTGCTACATCCAGGAGGGCGGTCCGCAGACGGTCAGGCCACTCAGTGGCGATGCGCTCTCACTCAGTTATCAACTCCCGCAGCAGCAGTTGCAGTTTGAGTTCCTGCCGACGGATTTCACCCAGGTTAATAGTGAGATCAATCGACAGATGATCAGCCAGGCGATGCAGTGGCTGAACCCTAAGTCCGGGGAAAAAGTTCTGGACCTCTTCTGCGGCCTGGGAAATTTCACCCTGCCGCTGGCGCAGCTTTGCAGCAGCGTCACAGGTATCGAAGGTGATGCAGCCCTGGTTGAGCGGGCGCGACAGAATGCCGGGAAAAATGGCATCACTAACGTCGATTTCCAGGTTGCCAACCTCTATGAGCCGCTTGATGGTCAGTCATGGACGCAGCAGCACTATGATGCGGCACTGCTCGATCCGCCCCGCAGTGGCGCTCAGGAGATCATTCCATTGCTGCCTCGACTAGGCGCCAGGCGAATCCTCTATGTCTCCTGTTATCCGGGAACATTGGCCCGGGATGCAGCACTGCTGGTCAAGGAGCATGGCTATCGTCTGCTGCAGGCCGGCGTCATGGATATGTTTCCACATACAGCGCATGTCGAATCGATGGCGCTGTTTGAACGCAAGTGATTGAATTGTCATTGCGAGGAACGAAGCTTCCGCATCCTGCTCACGCCCCTCACCTACGTTGTGCAGGGATGCACGAGTGTCACGTGAGGGCAGGAAGCCCGGAGTGACCATCCGTGTAGGCGAAGCAATCTCCGGACGTCTGATAAAATGAATCAAATTTCAATCATATGACTCTCGCAAAGGCGCAAAGCCCGCGAAGAAAAACACTTTGCGTCTTTGCGAGAGACTAAAAGATCTTTATGTCTCGTGACTCTGAGGCTTGGTCTCGCAAGATAAACACAGTAATAGAAATACAATAACACCTAAAGATTATTGGTCATCCTATGAAACAGATAACTGTCACAACACTCGCCACCATGAAACGCAAAGGTGAAAAAATTGCGGTGCTCACCTGTTACGACGCCTCCTTCACCACTGTGCTGGAAGAGGCCGGTGTCGAGGTGCTGCTGGTGGGTGATTCGCTCGGCATGGTCATACAGGGTCAGGACAGCACCCTGGCTGTGACTGTGGATGAGATGGTCTATCACGCCTCCTGTGTCGCCAGGGTTCGGCAGCAGGCATTGTTGATGGTGGATATGCCCTTTCTCAGCTACGCGACTGTTGACCTGGCTGTTGCCACGGCAACGCGCCTGATACAGCAGGGCGGGGCGCAGATGGTCAAGCTCGAAGGCGGAGCGCAGCAGCTCGAGACAGTTCGCATACTGTCACAAAATGGCGTGGCTGTGTGTGCACATCTTGGTCTGCAGCCGCAGTCAGTTCACAAACTTGGCGGTTATCATGTGCAGGGTAGGGATGACAAGCAGGCATCCCGGATGCTGCGCGAAGCGCATGAATTACAATCGGCCGGAGCGCAATTGCTGGTGCTGGAGTGTGTTCCGGCAATCCTTGCGGCTGAGATCACCTGTTCACTGGAGATCCCGGTGATCGGCATTGGCGCCGGCGGCGAGTGTGATGGGCAGGTGCTGGTGTTGCACGATATTCTGGGGATCACTTCAGGCCATGTTCCAAAATTCGTCAAAAACTTCATGCAGCAGGGCGGCACGATTCAGAATGCAGTCGGCGCTTATGTATCAGCAGTCAAGGATGGCAGCTTTCCCGCAGCAGAGCACTGCTTCACATAAAATTTTCGTGGTCAGATGACCACAACATACCAACTTCCCCCTTTAAAAAGGAGGATTGATGACCACAACATGCCAACTTCCCCCTTTATCAAAGGGGGATTGAGGGGGATTAATTGATATCCACATGAAAACCGTCAACACCATTGAATCATTGCGTCTCACAGTTGCCGCATGGCGCAAAAGCGGTGAGCGCATTGCTTTTGTCCCAACCATGGGGAATCTGCATGATGGACATCTTGCACTGATCGACGCAGCAAAAAAACAGGCAGACCGCACCGTTGCCAGCATTTTTGTCAATCCGCTGCAATTTGGTGAAGGGGAGGATTTCGAGAGCTATCCGCGAACCATGGCCGAAGACAGCAGCCAGCTGGCCAGCCGGGGTGTCGGTCTGCTGTTCGCTCCGCCTGTTGAGGTGATGTATCCGCAGACGCAACAGCAGCAGACTCGGGTAGAGGTGCCGACAGTCTCTCATATCCTTGATGGCGAGTTTCGCCCCGGTTTTTTTGTCGGGGTCGCTACGGTGGTATGCAAACTCT
>JAUVEG010000175.1 GCA_030594925.1 Gammaproteobacteria bacterium | reverse complement strand
TTGAATCTGATCTGTCACCAGGTGGGACCGGCGATTGCCGCCGGCTGCCCGGTTATCGTCAAGCCTGCCGAGGACACCCCGCTCTCCTGCTTTCGTTTCGTCGGCATGCTCCGCGAGGCGGGACTGCCCGAGGAGTGGTGCCAGGCGCTGGTCACCAGCAGCCATGATGTCGCCAGCCAACTGGTAGCGGATTCCAGAGTCGCTTTCCTGAGCTTCATCGGCAGCGCCAGGGTCGGTTGGATGCTACGCGCAAAACTTGCTGCGGGGACACGCTGCGCCCTCGAACATGGCGGCGTCGCGCCCGTCATCGTTGCACAGGATGCAGAGATCAATGATGCCCTGCCAAAACTATTGAAGAGCAGTTTCTATCATGCCGGCCAGGTATGCGTCTCGGTGCAGCGGATCTTTGTGCATCGCTCCATGGCGCACGAACTCGCCTTGAAACTCGCCGCCGGCGCAAACAAACTGATCATCGACGATCCAACGCTGGAGGAGACCGAAATCGGGCCGCTTATTCGTCCGGCCGAAGTGGAGAGGGTAGCGGAATGGGTCGCAGAGGCGGTCGATGAAGGAGCAGAGTTGCTGGCAGGCGGAGAGGCTGTTTCCGCCACCTGCTACGCATGCACGGTGCTCTACAACCCCTCTGCCGCCAGCAAGGTCAGCACCCGGGAGATATTCGGGCCTGTGGTCTGCATCTACCCATACGACGATATCGATGCAGCCATCGAGCAGGCAAACAGCCTGCCCTATGCTTTTCAAGCCGCCATCTTCACAACAAACATCGATACAGCCACCCGCGCCTACAGGAGACTGGATGCGTCGGCAGTAATGGTCAATGACCACACGGCGTTCCGCGTCGACTGGATGCCGTTCGCGGGACTGCGCGAGTCAGGCCTGGGCGTGGGCGGCATCCCCTACACCTTTCGCGATATGCAGGTTGAGAAGTTGATGGTGCTCGATTCAAAGGAGTAGTGAATCGTCATGCATTCATCTCCTTGACGAAATAGGCATACTCTTCGACATCAAAGAAGCCCTGGCTGATCTTGCATGCGCTACCCTCGATATCAAACAGCCAGAACCCCTCGCGATGCTCCTTGGTCGCACTGCCTGCGCAGTAAAGATCCGCTTTCAATCCATCGAGCGGCGTGCGGTAGCAGCGATGCACATGGCCGCATAATAGCGCTCCCGTGGATATTTTTTTGCATATCGCAAGAAAATCATCGGCATTATGCAGGCCATGCAGACGGGTGTCCGGCTGGCCATTTTCCAATCTGGATGCGTAGTGCGTCATGACGAAGATGAAGCGACCGGAGAGCCGCGCATCATCGAGGATGCGATTCAGCGCCTGCAGCTGCACACCTGGAATATGACCATCCGAGCGCCAGGGAACCGGGTTGGGTTTGGCGCTGTTGACGGCGATGACTGCGATTTTGTCGCCGATCAGCCGCACAAAGGGCCAGATGCCGTCCGTGCAGTACTCGGGCATATCGGTTTGCATGGCAGCGCCGAAATTATCGAAAAAATAGTGGTTTTTAATGACATCTTTTGCGTAGATATCGTGGTTTCCAGGCACCGTGATGAAGCCGTGCGGAGCATCGGTCAACGGCGCGATCTGCTCAGCGGCATTGCGCAGCTCCGCGTCAAGCCCGAGCGCCGTGTAATCCCCGGTACAAAGCACCAGGTCGATGCCCTGCTCATTTTTGAAGTTGTTCAGCGCGGCAATCTTCTCCTCGGCCTCATCGAAAAATCTGCCCCTGCCCGCCAGCAGGTTAAGCGCGCCGATAGCGCGTTTGCCAAACCATTTTTTAAACGGCAGGGTGCGCAGTGACAAATCGAAATGGGGGTCGCTGAAGTGTAAAATACGCATCTATTTTTTATTCCCACGAATTGACAGCTTCAGCTGAATCAATATCTCGTTCCATACAATATTCGGTTGTAATTATTCAGTTCATGCGAGACCGTCGCTGCTGCTGGATATCTCTACCGGAAAATGCCGTAAATACTTCCATGTAGGCTCGCTTCGGCATCCATGCCTCCGACGTTTCCTTTAGATATATCCAACAACAGCGACTTATTTGCTCATTTGAGAAGATGCTGAATAGTTACATTCAGTTTATCAGACATCCGGCAACAGCAGGTTCTCGAAAGGCTGGTGGTTTTTCCAGCGGTAGGTTTGAAAATCACGCTGGTCTGTAGAGAGGATGCGGCCGTGCCCGAGTTCCCCTGCAAGAATAACCAGGGACGCATCGGCCAGATCCATCGGCAGATCGGCATATTTTTTCATCAAGATATGCATTCGATGCAGAAAACGCGTTTGATCCAATTCAAAGATTATCGCCCCTCCCAACTCAATATTTTTCAAGAACATCATCTGGGCATTCAATCCGACGCGTAGTCCAAGCAAGTGACAGACTTCGGTAATTACCGGCCATGTAACGATCAAAGGTTCACGAAATTTTTCAAATGCCAGCAAAGCATCTTTGTGGTATTTATCTTTTTGATTAGCGGAAGCCACCCAAAAACCTGTATCAGCAATCACTCCCTTGGTGCGGGTATTTTTCATCCAATATCTCCCTGATGTACTGCTTATAGTTAGCCGATAAATCTTCTGGCCCTGCAAAACCACCTATAAAACCACTGGACCGCCAGATTTGTTTTTGTCGATCAACATCAGTAGCCAGCTTCAGCTCTTGTGCCGCCTTTCTCAACGAATATTTCACCACATCAGTCACTGAATATTCACTTAGCTCGTGTTGTAAAAATTGCAAATCCTGCTGACTCTGCTCATCCAGTCTCGCATTAATTCTCAAATCATTCATGATCAGCTCCAACATGTAAGACAACTGTCATACACTATAGCACAAAACGTTAGATTCGACGCACAAGTAACAGCCCCCACGCCTGCATAGTGACTGTAATGCGGGTTATT
This sequence comes from Gammaproteobacteria bacterium, assembly GCA_030594925.1. GTDB lineage: Bacteria > Pseudomonadota > Gammaproteobacteria > Chromatiales > Chromatiaceae > Sva-25. The sequence goes on along the minus strand of JAUVEG010000175.1, from coordinate 1,280 downwards.
GATATAGCGAGGGTCTATAATGTGCAAATGAACACCGTCCCCGATCTCTTCTCCTACCGTAAATTCTGGCCCCGCAAGTTCGGGACTGCGTCTGTTTTACCCATGTCCCGCGAAGAGATGGATGATCTCGGCTGGGACTCCTGCGACATCATCATTGTGACCGGCGACGCCTATGTGGATCACCCCAGCTTCGGCATGGCGATCGTCGGGCGCCTGCTGGAGGCGCAGGGGTTTCGCGTCGGCATCCTGGCGCAGCCCGAGTGGCGCTGTGTCGATGACTTCCGCTCTCTGGGAAAGCCCAATCTCTTCTTCGGTATCACCGCAGGCAATATGGACTCGATGGTGAACCACTACACCTCGGACCGCCGCATCCGCTCCGATGACGCCTATACGCCTGACGCCAAGGCTGGCAAGCGCCCCGACCGCGCCGTGATCGTCTACACGCAGCGCGCCAGGGAGGCCTACAAGGGAGTGCCGGTCATTATCGGCGGTATCGAGGCAAGCCTGCGGCGCATCGCCCATTACGACTACTGGTCTGAGAAGGTGAGGCGCTCTATTCTGCCGGACTCCAAGGCAGACCTGCTGCTGTTCGGCAATGCCGAGCGCGCCATCGTCCAGGTGGCGCATCGCCTTGCCGGCGGAGAGAAAATCGACGAGATCACCGATATTCGCGGCACGGGCTATATGCGCAAGGGCATTCCAGAGGGCTGCACGGTGATCGATTCAACCGATGTCGAAGCGCCGGGAAAGCCGCACCGCGAAGCAGACCCCTACGCCATGGAGACGCCCTGCAACGAGGAGAACGCCGGCGCTGCGCAGGTGATCCACTTTGATCATCGCCCGCGCGGCCTGTCGCGCGACAACAGCGTGGTACGCCTCCCCTCCTACGACCAGGTGCTGACTGACGACGTGCTCTACGCGCATGCCTCGCGGGTGTTTCATCTTGAGACCAACCCCGGCAATGCGCGTGCGCTGGTGCAGCAGCATGGCAAACGCAACCTGTGGCTGAATCCACCGCCAATACCTTTAACAACCAAAGAGCTGGACCAGATTTACGAACTCCCCTACACGCGCAAGCCGCATCCTGTCTACGCTGATGCACGCAATCCCGCCTGGGAGATGATCCGCTTCTCGGTCAATATCATGCGCGGCTGTTTCGGCGGCTGCACCTTCTGCTCGATCACCGAGCACGAAGGGCGCATCATCCAGAGCCGCTCGGAAGACTCCATCATCCGTGAGGTCGAGAACATTCGTGACAACACCCCGGGGTTCAGCGGCAA
>JAUVEG010000155.1 GCA_030594925.1 Gammaproteobacteria bacterium | reverse complement strand
TCCGGCGGTCTCGGCACCATGGGGTTTGGTCTGCCTGCCGCCATGGGAGTGCAGATGGCGCACCCGGACAAGCCGGTTGCATGCGTCACCGGGGAGGCCAGTATCCTGATGTGCATCCAGGAGTTGGCAACCTGCAAGCAGCATGGTCTCCCGATCAAGATTATGTTGATGAACAACGGCTATATGGGCATGGTGCGTCAATGGCAGGAGATGTTTTACGAGGGGCGCTATTCGCACTCCTATGTGGATGCCCTGCCTGACTTCGTTGAATTGACGAAGAGTTTTGGCCACGTCGGTATGCGCGTCACCAAACCGTCGGATCTGGAGGCCGCTATGCAGGAGGCCTTTGATCGCAAGGATGAACTGGTGTTTCTGGATATCGTGATTGACCCGACTGAAAATGTCTACCCGATGATCGAGGCCGGCAAGGGGCATCATGAAATGGCGATGTCTCCGGCATCAAAAAAGGGAGATCAACGATGAAACGTCACATAATCTCTCTTCTCATGGAGAATGAAGCCGGCGCGCTGTCGAATGTTTCCGCTCTGTTTAGTGCGCGTGGTTTCAACATCGAGTCCCTCTGCGTCGCCCCGACTGATGATCCTTCGCTGTCGCGCATGACGCTGGTGACGACATGCAGCGAAACCGTCTTTGAGCAGATCACCAAGCAGCTGAACAAGTTGATCGATGTGGTCAAGCTGATGGATCTCTCTGAAGGCGATCATATCGAACGTGAAATGATGCTCATCAAGGTACGTGCAGAAAAAGAGATGCGCGAAGAGATCAAGCGTCTTGCGGAGATCTTTCGCGGCAAGATTATCGACGTCAGCGACAACAGTTACGTGATAGAGATGACAGGCGACAGCGGCAAGCTGGATGCCTTTGTTCACGTCATTCCCGACGACCATGTGATCGAGGTCGTCAGAACAGGCGTCAGCGGTATAGCGCGCGGCGTCAAATCACTGACACTGTAAAACCTGGCGAGACAAAGTCTCAGACTGATGAGGTATGAAAGGGGTGATTTTCTCTCGCAAAGACGCAAAGCTCGCAAAGGGTTTTTCTTGGCGAACTTGGCGCCTTTGCGAGAGTCATTATTGAAATTTGACTCATTTGTAAAGATGTTAGCTACTCAAGGATATAACTAGTACCTAAAACCTAAAACTTAAAACCTATCTAGGCAAAACAATGGCAATTAACGTTTATTACGATAAAGACTGCGATCTCTCTCTCATCCGGGGAAAAAAGGTCACCATCATTGGATATGGCTCACAGGGTCATGCACATGCGAACAACCTCAAGGAGTCCGGCGTTGATGTCACTGTTGGCCTGCGTCCCGACTCGACATCGGCGCACAAGGCTGAAGCTGCCGGCCTTAGCGTCAAGTCCATCGAGGATGCCGTAAAGAGCGCCGACGTGGTGATGATTCTGGCGCCTGATGAACATCAGGCCGTGCTCTACCGTGACAAGATCGAACCGAATATCCAGGAGGGCGCCGCGCTGGCGTTCGCCCACGGCTTCAATGTTCACTACGAGCAGATCGCTCCACGGGAAGATCTCGACGTCATCATGATCGCTCCCAAGGGGCCGGGCCACCTGGTGCGCGCCACCTATACCCAGGGCGGCGGTGTTCCCAGTCTGATCGCTGTCTACCAGGATGCCACGGGTACTGCAAAAGAGACAGCGCTCTCCTATGCCTCAGCCAACGGCGGCGGCCGTGCCGGCATCATCGAGACCAACTTCCGCGAAGAGACGGAAACAGATCTCTTCGGCGAGCAGGCGGTGCTCTGCGGCGGCGCAACCGCACTGGTGCAGGCGGGCTTTGAAACCCTCACTGAAGCCGGTTATGCTCCTGAGATGGCCTATTTCGAGTGTCTCCACGAACTCAAGCTGATCGTCGATTTGATGTACGAAGGCGGCATCGCCAATATGCGCTACTCGATCTCCAATACCGCAGAGTATGGTGACCTGACGCGTGGCCCGCGCATCATCAACGCCGAGACCAAGGCGGAGATGAAGCGCATCCTGACCGAGATCCAGAATGGTGAATTCGCGCGTGAATTCATCCTCGAAAACCTGGCAGGGCAGGCGACCATGAAGGCCAAGCGCCGTCTCGGGCGCGAGCATCAGATCGAGGAGGTCGGCGCTCGCCTGCGCGACATGATGCCCTGGATCAAGGCCAACAAGATCGTCGATCACAGCAAGAACTAAGGGCTTTTTTCACCACGGAACACACGGACTACACGGAATGACAGGGTTTTTCTTTTCTGTGTTTTCAGTGTGTTCCGAGGTTCATCTCCGAAATCCGCCATCCTTTGGGTTATAATCTCTTGTCATGAGCGATAAGAATCCAAAACGCGGTATCTACCTGCTTCCCAATCTGCTGACGACTGCAGCGCTCTTCAGCGGCTTTTTCGCTATTCTTGCCGCCATCGACGGGCATTACGATAAGGCTGCGCTGGCGATTTTTCTCGCTATGCTGCTGGATACTCTGGATGGCCGGGTTGCACGCATGACCCACACCCAGACTGCCTTCGGCGCTGAATATGACTCACTCTCCGACATGGTCGCCTTTGGACTGGCGCCCGGTTTGGTGATGTATCTGTGGACACTGAACGGTCTTGGAAGGCTTGGCTGGCTGGTTGCCTTTGTCTATGTCGCAGGCGCCGCATTGCGACTGGCCCGCTTCAACACCAAGGTTGAAACTGCCGACAAAAGCTATTTTGAGGGACTGCCCAGTCCGGCGGCTGCAGGGGTGGTTGTGGGTTGTCTGTGGGTTGCTGTTGATTACGATCTCTCTCCCGATATGCTGCGCATCCCTGTCGCCATACTCACAGCCTTTGCGGGCCTGGCGATGGTGAGCAAACTGCGCTACTACAGCTTCAAGGAGATCGATTTCCATGGCAAGGTGCCATATATGCTGGTCGTCGGCGTCACGCTGGCTGTTGCTGTTGTCATCACCGAGCCGCCGCTGGTGCTGTTTTCACTCTTTTTCCTCTACACCTTCTCCGGGTTGATCACCACCTTTCGCAGTAGAAAGAAGGCGTAATACCCGAATTTACTCCTCATTTGCGGGTTGAGACGAACTTCCGAATCCCGCTCCCGCCCCTCACCTGAATCTCTGCAGGGGAGAGTGCTATCAGCTCTTCGCCGGAATGACGGGGTTTTGTAAGAGACTCAGGTTTAAAGCTTAACACTTATCTGCTCCATGCACTCTTGCATAAAGGCTTTGTAATCATCGTCTGACTGTTGCTTATAGATTAAATTCAGGTTCTCCATAGTGGTTTGAAACATCCACTTGCGGGCGTCGGTTGCCAGCAATTTTGGCAGTACTTTATTGACCAGATTTTTATCGCCGCTGAGTATGGCCAGTTCAAGCAGTGTTGCCAGGGTCCAGTAGTCATTGGAGTCGGCGCCACCCTGGCGGATCACCGCAAACATCACCAGCGGCAGCAGGCGTTTGATTTCAGCGCGTGACTCTGAATCGTTTTTCAGAACCAGCAGGGTGATGGCGTTGACACCCGGATAATAATCCATGGGCTCTGCTTCAAATCCTTTGGTATAGGCAGTAATCGCCTTTTCCAGGTAGCCTCTTCCGCTGGCATCTCCGGCATCGCTTGCCTTGTAACGGTCCTTGTAAATTCTGCCCAGCAAACCGTAGGTTTCAGCGCTTTCACCAAAGTCGTCTATCACCTTGGTTAAGACTCTTTCTGCTTTTCGCCAGTCGCCCCTTCGGTTTAGAGCAAAACCGTATTGCTGGCGTGCAATCATTGAGTTTTTCAGTTCAGAAGGAAAGTCGTCATACAGCGCAATCATCTCATCGAATGCCTCGGCATCCCGATAGGATAAGAACAGATCGATCAGGATCCCCCGCTCTGAGGTATTCAGATTCCCCAGTTCAGACTGGATCAATTTGATGGCATCACGCATCTGCTCCTTTGATCCGGCCAAGCGGGCATCTTCCAGTTTATCCTTGAACTCTTCGGAGTATTCAACACGGTCTCGAAACACATCGGTAACCTCATGACTCATCTGGATACCGGGGAATTTATCAAAGAGTTGAAATAATGGACTGTCTTTAGAGATAGGGCCTTTCAGTGCTCGCTCGATTCTTTGTTGTATTGCATCGATAAGATCTACCTTCGCCTGATTGGAGATCCGGCCATTTTCAAGATCATAGGGGATTGCGCGCACCAGGCTCACGTCAAACGGTAATTCGCTGATGGTTGCAAATATCGGGATGGTCGAATAGGGCCGCGCCGTATGACGAACGCCCAGTTCATAAAAGACATTGGGGTTGCCCATGGTCAAATCGGCGATGACAAACTCGGACAGCAGCAGGCGTGCGAACATGGCGGTGTGGATAATGCCGCCGCTGCGTTCATTGTCTCCTCTGATGCATTCAAGACCTGCGGCATCAACCGCTGGTTTGATCGCTTCAGTATAGATCTGATTAAAGTCTACTTCGATGCCGGATTTTGGATCGGTTTTTGTGCCAAAAGGCATGTCGACAAAGCAACATGATTTTCCGGCAATGATTTTATTATTCATTTTGGACTCTTTCTCAAATT
>JAUVEG010000112.1 GCA_030594925.1 Gammaproteobacteria bacterium | reverse complement strand
TTACTTCTCCTTTCAGTCGAAATGACAGCTTTTGAGATTACCTTATTCAAAAGGGGAAGAGATTCAACTGAAGCAATAACTTTTACTCAGGCAGTAGTCCAGCCAGCGCCCAACAAAGAGATTCGCCTTCCACTTCTGCTGCAGTCCCGGTGACTGGTATAAACCCTCTACAGGCAGGCATTGCTGCCGCTTAATCTCAATCACCTCGACCTGCCCCGTATCCAGGTAGATCCGCAACAGCATCTCGGGGTCCAGAAGCGGATTTGCGCTATCTGCTGATTCAAAGAGGTAATTGAGGCGTACTTCCCGGGTAAATGGCCCGGTATGATCCACCTGTAAAAGCAGTGGAGGGTCGCCTTGAATGCGTGAACCATACTCCCCACGCATTGAGAGCAGCTGCGGCGCCAGACGCATCAGCAGGCGATAGTTCTCATCGCATAATGCGCCCAGCATCCCTGCCGAGGGTTTTACCCGCGAAAGGAACTGCCACTTACCTTGTCGAAATAGAGTTTTCATTAACTTCGATTATACCTAAACAACACCACGAATAAATTCCCATCTCTTTGCTATAATGCCCGATTTCCCAGTGTGAAACAGAGACGACCATGAGCAAGGCGCTGTACCAATCCGAGCTTCCACAACTTGAGCTGTTGACCCGCGGCAAGGTGCGTGACATCTACGCAATTGATGACGGCCACCTGCTCATCGTCACCAGTGACCGTCTCTCCGCCTTTGACGTTGTGCTGCCCCAGGCAATTCCCGGCAAGGGTGAAGTGCTGACGCGCGTCGCCAACTTCTGGTTTGAGCGCACCGGCAACATCATTCCCAATCATCTCAGTGACATGTCTCTGTCGGACGTTGTCCCTGACGAGGCTCAGCGTAACGCCCTTGGTGATCGCGCCATTATCGTGAAAAAACTCAAGCCGCTTCCAGTAGAGGCCATTGTGCGTGGCTATCTGATCGGTTCCGGCTGGAAAGACTACCAGCGCAGCGGCGGCGTTTGCGGCATTGGCCTGCCCGAGGGACTGAATCTTGCGGATAAACTGCCACAGGCAATCTACACCCCGTCAACGAAAGCCGCTGTCGGTGAACATGATGAAAACATCAGTTACGCCAAAACCGTTGATCTGCTCGGCGAAGAGCTTGCCGCCAAAGTCCGCGACCTGAGTCTCAAGATCTACACCGAGGCAGCAGAGTACGCGCTGCAGCGCGGCATTATCATCGCCGATACCAAGTTCGAATTTGGCCTGGACGATGACGGCGTACTGCATCTGATCGACGAAGTGCTGACTCCCGACTCCTCCCGTTTCTGGCCTGCTGATCAGTACCAACCAGGAATCAGCCCGCCCAGTTTCGACAAGCAGTATGTGCGCGACTACCTGGAGACTCTTGATTGGGACAAAAAAGCGCCCGGACCGGAACTGCCGCAGGAGGTGATCGATCAAACTGCGGCAAATTATGCGCAGGCTGAACGCCAGCTGACAAAGAGATAGTAGCGAGGACTGAGGAGTGAGGTCTGAGTGATGAGGAAAAAACTGCCGCGCGTGGCCATCTACACCACCCGCAACTGCCCGAACTGCAGGCAGGCGAAAGCCGCCATGAAGCAGTGGGGCATCCCTTTTCAGGAGCTGGATATCGAAAAAAACCAGCGCGCCGCCAAAGAATTTGCGCGCCTGCGCGTACGCGCCGTGCCGCTGATAAAAGTCGGTGAGAGAGTGCTGCAGGGCTATGACGCCAAACGTCTGAGAACCCTGCTGTCAAACGCCGGCTTTCAGGTAAAACCTCAATAACTCCGTGCAGGTAAGCAGGGTTGGGGTTTGCTTTTCAGGGCTGTCTAAAACATGGATGTTTTAGCAGAGTCTACATGGATGTATTCACGCGTCCCTGAAAAGCAAATCCCAGCCCTGCACAGATTCAAATAAAGCTCAGACTTATTGAGAAGTTATGTTTTCAGCTGCGGAGGGATTGAAGCCTGCTGCCGATTCAGGGTCAGATGCTGCCCCCGCATCACCGCCTCCAGATCATCCACGCCCTGCTCAAACAGATCATTGACCACAATGTAGTCATATTCATCGTAATGTGACATCTCGCTCAGGGCATCAGCCATACGCCGCTCGATGATCTCATCACTGTCCTGACCGCGTGACGACAACCGCTCACGCAATGCTTCCACAGAAGGCGGAACCACAAATATCGTGACCGCATCGGTAAAACGCTCTCTCACCTGGCGCGCGCCCTGCCAGTCAATCTCGAGAATCACATCCTTTCCCGTTTCCAACTGCTCCCTGACAGAGGCTTCCGCGGTCCCGTAAAAGTTGTCAAATACCTGCGCCGATTCGAGGAACGCCCTCTCCCCGGCCATCTGCTGAAACTGCTCGACAGAGACAAAGTGGTAATGCTCTCCATTCACTTCGCCCGGGCGTGGCTGACGGGTGGTGTGCGAAACGCTCAACACCCTCTTCTGCACCGGTTGCTGAATCTCTTCCTGCCGCCTCTCAAGCAGCGCCTTAAGAAGCGATGTTTTGCCTGCGCCGGAGGGCGCGGAAACGATAAAGAGTATGCCGCTGTTCATTTGATGCTTTGCACCTGTTGGTTTGTAACTATTCAGTACTTGCTAATTCGTCACTGTTTCCAGTCTGCAGTTTGTCATCTCGACGTAGGAGAGATCTTAGTCGTTGTCCATAGCGCTCCATGCTACAGGATTCCCCGTCGTTCGCCTACACGGACGTAGGTGAGGGGCGTAAGCAGGACGCGGAAGCTTCGTACCTCACTTCCCTCGGAATGACACGTAAATCTGACTCAAAAGGTCATTCCCTCGCTACAGCCCGGCCCCTATTCTCAGACAGGTTCCCAGCTATCAGTTTTCATATAATCCATTCATATGCTATATTACATAAATATCTACAAATTTGTAGAAGGTGAATGATTATGGCTACAGGCACACAAGTTTCGGCGTATATCTCAGAAGAGACTAAAGCACAGATAGATGCGTATGTAAAAAGCCGTGGCGTCAAAAAAGCCTTTTTGATCGAAGAGGCTTTGCAACACCACCTGCAGGCGTTGCGTGAACTACCCGAGGATATTATCATTCCAACGCGGTTGGTGTTGAGCGACGAAGCAATCAAACAACTGTCTGAACGGATTACCTCGGCAGAACCTCCAACGGATGCACTCAGCGCATTATTTGGAAATTGACACAATTGGACATCCACATACGCCGCCTGGAAGCGAATGATGACCGTACGAAATTTGACTGCGGCAATATCGATCTGAATCGTTTCTTTCAACGTTATGCCGGTCAGAACCAATTTAAGCATTTCATTGGTGCTTCCTATGTCGCTCTCTACAACGATCACATCACAGGTTTTGTCACTGTCAGCAGTGGTGAATTAACTGCTGACAAACGTCCCGTTGCCCTCCTGAAAAAATTCCCCACTTACCCGCTGCCGATTTTAAGAATAGCCCGACTCGCAGTCGATAAACATTTCCAGGGATACGGTATTGGGCATCAATTACTACGCTCGATGCTCGAACTTGCATTGGAAATGCAACAACGCACTGGTTGCGTCGGTGTGGTTGTGGATGCAAAACGGGAAGCTGTGGCTTTTTATGAAACGCTCGGATTCTGCACACTAAATATCGTTAAAGGATCACTCGGAGATAGGCCTCAGACGGTTAGCATGTTCCTGCCAATCCAGCAGATTTCGATCGCTGCGGAAAAATCAAAAAGCTGAAAAATACGGGAGTTGAAATCTCACTTGTATCATTCCGAGCAGCTTTTTCTGACTGTTGAGCCTCTTGTAAAACCTCGTCATTCCGGCATGCTTTTAGCCGGACTAAAGCGCTTACGCTTTGAACGCCTACAGGGCGGCCCGAAGGGTGAGCGGAGCGAATAATCCACTTTCTTTATCTGTAAATGATCAAAGCAATGAATACGGGTAAGAAAATATTGAACAAGAGCCTGCTTCTGGATCTGGAGACGACTCCCGATGGAAAGCTTCTGAAGGTTGGCGCCATTTGCGCAGAAGAGCAACGTTTTCTCAAAGGGCGGTTTGGTAAGAGTGATGTTGTTCGGGCTCTGGATGATCTTAGCCGCAACGCCGATTATGTACTCGGCCACAACATTCTCGACCATGACCTCCCTCTGCTCAAAAAGAGCTTTCCGGTGCTTCATCTGCATACTCTCCCGGTTATTGACACCCTTTTCCTCTCCCCGCTCGCCTTCCCTGAAAACCCTTACCATCATTTGGTAAAAGACTACCGCCTGCTCAGCACCGCTTTGAATGATCCCGTTTGTGATGCCCGCAACGCAGGATTGCTGTTTCAAGACCAGTGCGATGTTATCGAAGGATTGAAGTTCAGTGACAAGGATGTGGTTCAATTCTATGCCTGGGCGTTTTCCGAAACCATGCCTGCACCCTTCCATGCGTTGCAGATCGAGCCATTTACAGACGAGGAAGTAACAAGCTATTTCTCTTCCCGGATCGCCGCTCTTGGCTGCCAGACTGCTGCGCAATCCCTGGCGCTGGAAATCGGGCATCTGCAGGCACGGGAGTCGGCGGCCTATGCTTTGGCATGGTTGCGGATAGCGGGATCGAATTCGATTACTCCACCCTGGGTCCGACATCGCTTTCCCGAAGTCACGAAAATCGTTCGCCGCCTGCGGGACAAGGGGTGCAGCGATCCAGCCTGCTCCTATTGCCGGATCAACCACGATCCGCACCGGCAACTTCAACATTTTTTCGGCTTTGACGACTTCCGCAGGGAGCCGTCCACTGCAGATGGAAGCAGCCTCCAGGAAGCCATCATCCGCAGCGGCATGAATGACGAGCCGCAGTTGGCGATCCTGCCGACTGGCGGCGGCAAATCGCTCTGCTTTCAACTGCCCGCACTGGTGCGCAATCAGCGCCTGGGGGTTCTCTCCATTGTCATTTCGCCGTTGCAGGCATTGATGAAAGACCAGGTTGATAATCTTAACCGGCTCACGCAATCAACATTTGCAGCAGCGCTATACGGAATGCTCACACCGCCGGAGCGTGGCGATGTGCTCGAGAGGATTCGTCTTGGTGATATCGCCATCCTGTATGTCTCCCCGGAGCAGCTGCGCAATGTCTCTTTCAGGAAGGTGATCAAACAGCGCGAGATCGGCTGCTGGATATTTGACGAAGCGCATTGTCTCTCCCGCTGGGGGCATTCATTCCGGCCGGACTATCTCTATGTCTCACGCTTTATCCGTGAAATGGCGGCGCAGCAGGGGGTTCCGTCTCCGTCCGTCGCCTGTTTCACGGCAACCGCCAAGCGCGATGTCATCGAGGAGATCCAACAGCACTTCCA
>JAUVEG010000228.1 GCA_030594925.1 Gammaproteobacteria bacterium | reverse complement strand
TTGTCTGCCGGCAGTATCAGCTCGCGAATTCCTGCGCGGCGGGCGGCGATCACTTTTTCGCGTACGCCGCCAACGGGAAAGACTTCTCCTGTCAGTGTGAGTTCCCCCGTCATGGCGATGTTGCGCACCGGTTTGCGATTTAATGCCAGGGATAGCAGGGCGCTGGCCATGGTGACTCCGGCGGAGGGTCCATCTTTGGGGGTTGCCCCGGCCGGGACATGCAGGTGTATGAATGCCTCCTTGAAAAAATCGGGGTCGGCATTAAACGTCCCGGCATGGCTGAGAATATAGCCGTAGGCGATCTCTGCCGACTCTTTCATGACATCGCCAAGCTGACCGGTCAGCTTGAAACCGCGAGTGAAGCTGTGAGTGTGAACGGCCTCGATACTTAGCGTCGCACCTCCCATGCTGGTCCAGGCCAACCCGGTGATGACGCCTATGCCATTGAGGTTGCGTTCATCCCTGAAGAGAGGATGACCCAGGTAGGACTCCAGGTCCTCCTTCTTGATCTCGATCGGTGTTGCTTCATCATGCAGGATTTTCACCACGCACTTGCGTACGATTTTGCCGATCATCTTCTCCAACCGGCGTACACCGGCATCGCGTGCGTAGCGATCAATAATTGCTCGCATCGCAACGGCGCCCAGTTTGATCTGGTTGCGTTTCAGTCCGGCGCGCTTGAGTTGGCGTGGAAGCAGGTATTTACGCGCAATCTGCAGTTTCTCTTCTGCGATATAGGCTGACAGAGGGATCACCTCCATGCGATCCAGCAGAGGCGCCGGTATGGTATCTGTCTGGTTGGCGGTACAGATGAAAAGGGTGTTGGAGAGGTCGAAACGCAGGTCGAGATAGTGATCCAGAAAATCCTGGTTCTGTTCGGGATCCAGCACTTCCAGCAGTGCGGAGGCCGGGTCGCCCTGATAAGAGCTCCCGATTTTATCGATCTCATCCAGAATGATCACCGGGTTCTGCGTTTCCGCCTCTTTCATCGCCTGGATGAACTTGCCGGGCATGGCGCCGATATAGGTGCGGCGGTGCCCCTTGATCTCGGCTTCATCACGGATCCCCCCGACCGAGAGGCGGAAGAAATTGCGATCCAGCGCGGCTGCGATCGAGTGGCCGATCGAGGTCTTGCCAACGCCCGGTGGTCCAACCAGCAGGATGATGGAGCCGCTGATCTCTCCCTTCATCTTGCCGACGGCGAGAAACTCGATGATGCGCTCCTTGACGTCGTCGAGCCCGTAGTGATCGCGATCCAGAACCTTGCGGGCATGTAGCAGGTCGAGGTTGTCCTGTGATTCCACTCCCCAGGGCAACACTGTGATCCAGACGATATAGTTGCGCGTGAGGGCATATTCCGGGGATCCTGTCTCGAGTACGGCGAGTTTTTTCATCTCCTCATCGAGACGTTTTTGAGCCTGTTCGCTGAGTTCCAGCTTCACTATGCGCTCGCGGAAGGTGTCGAGTTCAGCGGTGCGGTCATCCTTGGCGATGCCGAGTTCCTGTTGAATCTCCTTCAGCTGTTCACGCAGAAAAAATTCGCGCTGCTGTTTATCCATGCGCTCTTCCACACGCTGACGGATATTGTGCTGGGATTTTGCAACTTCCAGTTCGTTGTGGAGCAGGTTGATGACCTTCTCCATGCGCGGCAGCACCTTGGGCGTCTCCAGCACCTCCTGCAACTCCTCCTTGTTGGCGGTTGTCAGGCTTGCTGCAAAATCTGCCAGATGAGAGGGGTCATCGGGGCCGAATCGGTCGAGGAACATGCGCAGCTCTTCTGCATAGAGCGGATTGAGCGGCAGCAGCTCCTTGATGGTATTGATGATGGCCATGGCGTATGACTTGATGTCATCATCGAGAGTGCCGCTGAACTCCTTGATATACTCGACGCGTGCCGTGAATGGGGCTTTGTCAGTGAGGATCTCCAGAATGCGAAAACGTTGCAGGCATTCGATCAAAACCTGTAACTGACCATCCACGGTCTGTGCGCGATGGATGCGTCCGACAGCGCCGACGTTGTAGAACTCATCGCTCTTCGCCAGTTCGGATTTGTCTCCATGTGTCAGAATAATTCCAACCAGATCATTGTCCGACTCAGAGATCTCCTGGATCGTTGGTGTCCAGGCAGCAGCATCCATTAGCAGCGGCACCGCCTGTCCTGGAAAAAACGGGCGCGAAGCAACCGGCAGCAGATGGATGATATTGGGTAATACATCACCTGGGCGCGCCAGCGGATTTTTGGGGATGATCTCGATGTCGGGTTGTCGGGGTTCGTCATTCATAATGGGGTACTTTTCTGATCGCCGACAAGATTCGCCAGCTCGACATAACTGCTGACCGGGATCACTTCTGCTCTCGCCGTCGGATCAATTGCAACAGCTTCCAACATGGGGCCATCGACACTTTTTTTCAAGGAGTTAAGAACGATTTTGCGCCGCTGGCTGAACGCCTGCTGTAATATTTGATCCAGCAGTCGAGGGTAGCGGATTGCCTGAATGGCATCCATGTCAGGAGTCAGGCGCACAATGGCGGACTCGACCTTTGGCGCCGGGTTGAATGCGCCCGGACCGATCAGGAACAGCATTTCGCTGCTGCAGCGCGCCTGAATGGCGACTGAGAGGCGTCCGTAGGTTTTTGAGCCTGGTGCAGCGACGATACGCTCAACCACCTCTCTCTGCAGCATAAAGTGGAGATCGCGGATGCACTCGGCCTGTTTGAGAAGATGAAACAACAGTGGTGTGGAGATGTTATAGGGAAGGTTTCCGAGCAGCCGCAGCTTTTCATCCTTTTCCACAAGGCTGCAGAAGTCAAAGCGCAGTGCATCAGCGTTGTGAATGTGGAAATGATCAGCTTGACTGATACGATGCAGTCCTGAAATCAGGTCTCTATCCAGCTCGATCACATCCAGTTTGCGGCAGCGATCGATCAAGTGGGTGGTTATGGCGCCCTGTCCCGGACCAATCTCGACCAGATGCTGCTCTGCTTGCGGTTGAATGGCATTGACAATACGCTGTATTACAGCAGGATCATGTAGGAAATTCTGGCCGAAGCGTTTTCTTGGTTGATGTCGCATACTCTTATTATAAGACGTTTTGAACGAATCGCTACGCGCATCGCTCAGAACATCTTACAAGTTTTTCTACGGGGGAAGGGACTGCCAATGAGTTATACTGAGCTTTCATATGCCCTTCCCCCGAACCCCCATCCCATCGATTTATTCAGAGACCCCAATCCTGTACGATAGCAATCAATACAAGGGTTTTTGACAGGTTTCAGAAATAACAGATTATGAAAAATATACTGGTAATAGGCGGTCACGATCCCAGTGGCGGGGCAGGCATACAGGCTGATATTGAGGCGATCGCAGCCAATGGCTGCCATGCGATAACGGTGATATCGGCCCTGACGGTTCAAGATACCAGCAATGTGTTTCAGATGATCCCGGTAAAGGCCAGTATATTACGCCGTCAGCTTGATGTGCT
>JAUVEG010000248.1 GCA_030594925.1 Gammaproteobacteria bacterium | reverse complement strand
AAAATCGTGCGAAACCTCACCTGATTTGACCCGATAATGATTCCTGAACACCTCCACCCGAAAACCTGGCCATTGTGGATTGTACTCGGACTCCTGCGTCTGATGCTGCTGCTTCCCTGGTCAGTTTTAATGAAAATCGGCTCGGGGATGGGAGGGCTGGTTTACATGTTTCTCCCCCAAAAACGCCGTGATGTTTTGACGACAAACCTGAAACTCTGTTTTCCGGAGTTGTCTGATAGAGAGCGGGAGAAGCTTGCGCAGCAGCATATTCACGCCATGGGCAAGGGGGTGATCGATGTCGGACTTGCCTGGTGGGCCAGCAGAGGCAGACTCGAACCTCTTGCACATTTTCAGGGACTTGAGCATCTGCAAAAGGCGATGCATGAAGGAAAAGGCGTTATCCTGCTGTCAGCACACTTCACCTCTGTCGAGATGAGTGGACGGCTAATGTCACATCACTTCCCGATTGATACCGTCTACCGCCGCAGTGAGAAACCATTTACCGAATATCTTCTGCACGTCAATCGTGAACGCCACTCCGCCACAACCATTCTTAAAAGCAATGTCAGGGGGATGATTCGCAGCCTCAAGCAGGGACATGCTATCTGGTATGCACCAGATCAGAACATGGGAACAGACAAACCGCTTTTCGTTCCCTTTTTTGGCGTAGAGACTGCCACCAACACTGCCACATCCGCCCTGTCGCGCATCACAGGTGCGGCTGTCATCCCCTTTCTATGCCTGCGCCGCAGGGATGGCAAAGGTTACGACCTGGAGCTATCTCCGCCTCTGGAGAATTTCCCCTCCGGAGACGAACGCCAGGACGCCATTCGCATCAATGGAATTTTTGAAACCTGGATCAGACGCCAGCCGGAAGACTATTTCTGGTTGCACAAACGCTTCAAACAACGTCCGAAGGGTGAGAAATCATTCTATGAGAAGTGAGTGAGGACTCAGGACTCAGGACTGAGTATTACAGATATTCAAGCCACTCGGTATAGCCCGCCTGGATCCCCTTGAAGGCCAACTCGAAGGCCTCCCGGGGCTTCTTGTAGGGGTCGGCAACTTCACTGTTTGACCATTTGCCGATTGCAAACACCCGCCCCCTGGCAAAGGGAAACTGCTCCTCCACTTTGCGTTGCTGCCATGACTCCATGGTGATAATCAACTCTGATTCAGCCACGATCTGTGCAGTGATCTGACGCGCCAGGTGTTGACTGATATCAATACCAATCTCATCCATCAATTCAACCGAAAATGGGTCGGCAGGATGATTGACCAGCGCGCCCAGACCTGCCGAAGAGACTTGCATCCCCAATCCATTTTCCTCTGCATAATGACGAAACAACCCCTCTGCAATCGGACTGCGGCAGATGTTGCCTATACAGACAGTGAGTAGAGATTGGATCATGCAGTTAACTCCGGACTTCTCAGCATTGAATCAAGCCGGGGATGATATCAATTGAGGCGGTTTTTGTCTCTATGCCATGCAGAAAAAATTTGTGGGTTCAATCATTAGGCTATATGTGACAGCAGACGGTCGATCATCTCCTCTGCCTGGCCAGCATAGCCTCCACCAAACATGTTGGCATGATTGAGAATATGGTAAAGATTGTAGAGTGTTTTCCTCACCGCATAACCGGGATCAAGCGGCCACACGGCGTTGTAGGCCGCATAAAAATCAGCGCCAAACCCGCCAAAAAGCTCGCTCATGGCGATATCGGCTTCCCTATCGCCATAGTAGACGGCGGGATCGTAGATAACCGGAGTTCGATCTTTCTGATAGCCGATGTTCCCGCCCCACAGATCCCCATGCAGCAGCGAGGGAAGCGGATCGTGATCCATCAGCAGATGAAAGCTCTCGAGCAGCTTCCCGCCCTGCTGCTGCAGACGGCCTGTAAAACCGTTGCGGGCCGCCAGCTGCAGTTGAAACCCAAGCCGATGCTCGCACCAGAAATTGATCCACTCATGTTCCTGGTGATTGATCTGCTGCGTCGAGCCGATGGTGTTGTCGATTGACCAGCCATACAGCTGCGCCTGATGACGATGCAGCAGCGCCAGCTGTTCGCCCGCCATGCGGCTGTTGCCGCCATGCCCTAGTTGCAGATACTCCAGCACCAGCCAGGCCTGCTGTTTGCTCTCACCAACCACGATTGGCCGAGGTATTCGAATTGCCTGTGCATCATGCAACTCCAGCAACCCTGCATACTCGGCATCAAACATGTGGCGCATGTGCGCCGTGTTGATCTTGACGAAGTAGCTACACCCCTCTCCCTTCAGACGATATGCGGAATTGATACATCCACCACCGACCGGGGTCTTCTGTTCGATCAGGAACTTCTTCCCGGTTGCCTGTGAAATCGTCTCCTCAACTGCAGACCACTCCATTATTGTCTACCTCGCGCATATTCGGTTTGCTGCAGATAAACGATAATAACCACGGAACACACGAACGACACGGAATTATTGGGGTTTTCATTTCCGTGTATTCAGTGTATTCCGTGGTTAAAAAGCGCTCTGTACTTCAGCCTTTCACATAGGCATCGATATGCCGGGGTTGCCTTTGACATTCACCAGCTTGGGGGTGTTGAGCTTGTCGATTTTGATGCTCTTCTGATCACGCAGGTAATCGGCAACCACTTCCCAGATTGGACGCCCGGGAGATTTGGATCCCACGGTAGCCCAGCCGGCGACCATGTAGCCTTTATCAGCTTCGATGGCCGTGCCGTCATCAAGGGTCATATTCTGGATGCGTTTACCCATGCCGGCCGTGGGATCGCAGACGTAGTCGAGGCCGCCGAGGCGCACCATGTCGCCACCCTGCTGGTAGTAGGGGTCGGCATTGAAGAGATTGTCGCACACATCCTCCAGGATCGCCTTGAGCTCGGAGCCTTTCATCTCGCGGCGATAGGTCTCCGGATAGGTGATGCAGGTCTGGTCCATGACATGATCCATGGTGATCTTCTGCCCGGGCAGCACCGTCGTTCCCCAGCGGAATCCAGGCGACAGGGAGATCTGCGCATCATTCACTTTGATCAGTGCATCACAGATGACCTGGTCGAAGGTGCCGTTGAAGTTGCCGCGGCGAAACAGGGTCTCCTCGGCGACAGCCAGCTCTTCATCGAGCTCCTTCTTGTAGGGCTTGCGCACCTCGTCGATATAGGACTGCATCTCCTTGTCGGCCTCGAGCATATTCGAGAAGACAGGCAGCAGGCGATATTTGAAGTCACGCACCTTGCCATCCTTGACATCGAGATCCATGACGCCAAGG
>JAUVEG010000026.1 GCA_030594925.1 Gammaproteobacteria bacterium | reverse complement strand
CATGGAGGAAACTGCCTCTGGCGTCAATCCGCTTTTGTGGATAAGTTCATCGATCGTGAGTGGATCGTAGCCGATCTGATCCAGCATTGAGAGAAAGGTATCATCCAGTGCCGGAGGTTCATCTGTGCGCTGTTTCCCATCCCCGGCAGCATCAATCTCATCACGCTCCTGATATTCTGCAAGCAGCGGAGAGAGTTCCTCGAGGATGTGTTCGGCAGTCTCCACCAGTTTGACTCCCTGCCGGATGAGGCCGTGACAGCCCCTGGCAAGCGGGTTGTGTATCGAGCCAGGGAGGGCGAATACCTCCCGCCCCTGTTCGGCGGCAAGACGCGCGGTAATCAGCGAGCCGCTCCTCAGCGCAGCTTCAACCACCAGCGTGCCCACTGAGAGACCTGAAATAATGCGGTTGCGGCTCGGAAAATGCTTTGCATGGGGTCCTGTTCCGGGTGGGAATTCCGAAACCAGCAACCCTTCACAGGCTATCTTGTGAGCCAGTTCACGATTGCCCGCCGGGTAGACGCGATCCAGCCCGGTTGCGACGACGGCAATGGTGAAGCCACCGGCCTGCAGGGCGCCAACGTGACTGGCGGTGTCAATCCCCGTTGCCATGCCGCTGCAGATGCCAAGGCCGCAGGAGGCAAGATGTTTTGCAAATTGCGTGGCGTTTTGTGCGCCGCCGGAGGTTGGGTTGCGGCTGCCGACTATCGCCAGTTGAGGCAGTTTGAGCAATTCGGGATTGCCCTTGAGAAAGAGTGCGGCAGGAGGGCCGGGGATTTCTCTCAGCAAGACGGGGTAGTCCGGATCACCCCAGGTCATAAGATGATGATCCGGTTGCTCCAGCCAGGCGGCGTCTGAAGCGATGAGGCTTTCATCCGGGTGCAGTATGGCTTCACAGGCGTCAGCTTTGAGGCCTGCAGCATGCAGCTGGCCGGCGGATGCGGAAAAAACTTCTGCAATCGAGCCGAAATGGCGCAGCAGTTTATGCAGACTTGCAGAGCCGACGCCCGGCGCACGGATCAGTGCGAGCCATTGTGATTGTGTTGATTTCAGCATTCCTTTGCCTGGTATCCCTTGAGTGACCAACTTATTTACAAATGAGTCGTATTTCAATAATGACTCTCGCAAAGCTTCCGCGTCCTGCTCACGCCCCTCACCTGCGTCCATGCAGGCGAAGACTTCTAAGCCCGCCAAGGAAAATCTTTGCGGTCTTTGCGCCTTGGCGAGAGAAAATGATCACTTTCATGCCCCGTCAGGGACTATGCACCGGGTAACCGCTCTTGATGGAGCGGCTTGCACTCGATATGAGTCCAAAACTGACACGATGAAAAACACGGAAGATAATGATCTTTCCGGCGCTCTCCTCGGGAAGAGTCACTATGGGTTCTCCCCACATATTGCGATTCTCCGGATACCCGGAGTTATCACGGTGTCTTGGTGCAAAGCGATCGATAATGTGACGTTGACTGGTATTCACAAGCAGCACATCGCCCTGTTCAAGGCCATCGGCTGCACCCCTGTCGATGGCGATCACGCTATATTGCCCCGCATTGGTTACGCCACCGGGAACGTCTATGATGTGGCCATCGACCTGCTGACCCGGTACCCCGGGTTGAAAATAGAGATTCTTGATCTTTTTTGCTATAGAGGGGATTAAACGGTCACCCTGCATCACCTCCATTTTTGATGAAGTGATCTTGATGGTAGCGGGATCGCCATCGCGAAGCAGTTTCGCCGTGCCTACAAAGAGTGCGACCCTGCCGAGTACTTCGCCTGTTTCATGATCCTTGTAGAGATTCCCCGGGCGTACAATGTCGAAGTGTGTTGCAGTCGGTTTGCGTATTTTTTGCCTGGGAGCACCCTCCACGAAGCTGAATCCTTGCGGGAGTTTGTCGTCTTTTCTCGGCGGGAGTGTAACGCCTGGCGGAAGTCTCCAGGTGCTTGTTGAGCTGGGTTCGAAGTCATCTTCCAGCGAGCCGAGATAACGCGCATAGGCGCGTTCGCCAGGGCCGGCAATCAGCGTGCCTTCACGGAAACCGATGATGTAGCCGGAGTTTTCGATCGCCCTGTCATCCAGCAGGTAGGGCCTGGAGAGAAAAGCGCGCAACTCCCGCAATGAGATGATCCCGATCGGTGAACTTTTTTTACGTCTGCCCTGACGCACCAGTCGTGGCTGGCCGTTGACCCACGTCAGGCTCAAGCGGTCGCCGGGGTAGATCAGATCCGGGTTTTTGATGGAGGGGTTTCTTTTCCATAGCTTGGGCCACTCCCAGGGATGCTGTAGAAATCGCCCTGATATATCCCACAGGGTATCGCCTTTAGCGACGATCACCTCGTTGGGATGTCCGTCACGCAGTTGCACAGCCATCAGTGGAGCAGACGCAAGCAGTATCAGGATTGCTGTCAGTAGTAGTAATCTTGGTTTGGACATAGTCTTGTGGCTCCCGGATTTCAGTCCCGCGACGCAGATACAGGAAATGAATGTAATTTTTATATATCATAGACGCAATGGAGAATATACCTGAAGTCGAGGCTTCAGGAAATAGATTGAATCAAATGATGAAAAAATATGGCTAAACTAGAAATTCTGCACTTTCCTGATGCGCGCCTGCGCAATACGGCGCTTCCGGTCGAGGTTGTGGATGAGTCGATTCGGACGCTGCTCGATGATATGTTTGAAACCATGTATGCCGCCCCTGGAATTGGCCTTGCTGCGATACAGGTGAATGTTGCCAAAAGAATTATTGTGATCGATATCAGCGAGGAGCATGATCAGCCGCTCTCTCTGATCAATCCCGAGATCATTGAGAGGGATGGTGAAGAGAGTTGCGAAGAGGGGTGTCTCTCAGTTCCGGGAGTGTTTGAGACTGTGACGCGAGCCGGGCATATCAGGGTGCGTGCGCTGGATCGTGATGGCAACGCGATTGAGATCGAAGATGACGGCCTGCTGGCAGTCTGCATTCAGCATGAGATCGATCACCTCGACGGCAAGCTCTTTGTCGACTATTTATCAAACCTGAAGCGACAGCGCATCCGCAAGAAAATGGAGAAGAAGAGTCGCCAGGCGGTTGTGATTTAATGCGTATAATTTTTGCCGGAACACCGGATTTCTCTGTTCCAGCGTTGCAGGCGCTGATTGCATCCAACCATGAAGTCGCGGCTGTCTATACGCAGCCGGACCGTCCTGTTGGGCGAGGAAGAAAGCAGGTGAACGGCCCGGTCAAGCAGGTTGCACTCGATCATCGCATCCCGATTTATCAACCACTCGATTTCAGGAGCGCCGAATCTGTTGATGCGTTGCGACAGCTGCAGGCGGATTTGATGGTTGTGGTGGCCTACGGGCTGATTCTTCCCCGGGTAGTTCTTGATGCGCCACGGCTGGGGTGCGTCAATATTCACGCCTCCCTGCTGCCGCGCTGGCGGGGCGCCGCGCCGATTCAGCGCGCCATTATTGCAGCAGATCAACAAACGGGGATCTCTATCATGCAGATGGAAGCAGGTCTGGACACAGGTCCGGTGTGGCTGCGTCGGGATGTCGATATCCGTGTCAATGAGACGGGCGCTGATCTTCATGACCGGCTTGCGCAACTGGGAGCCGAGGCATTGATGCAAGCACTGCCGCTGCTGGGCAGTGAAGGACGCCAGCCAACGGCTCAATCGCAGCAGGGTGTGACTTATGCGCATAAACTCAGCAAGGGTGAGGCGGCAATAGCGTGGAGCGAGCCTGCGGCATTGATCCATCGTAAAGTGTGTGCCTACAACAGCTGGCCTGTTGCCTATACACAGCTGGACGATAAACAGCTGCGGGTGTGGGAGTCACGGCTTGTCGATGGCGACGGCAGGGCTGCGCCCGGCAGTGTTCTCAACAGCTCTCCTGATGGCATTGATATCGCCACTGGAGATGGAGTATTGCGCATCATCAAATTGCAGCTGCCGGGAAAAAGAGCGATGTCTGCCGCCGACTTTCTGAATGCACACTCCCTCGACAATAGGGAACTCGGGTAATGGCCGCACTTGACTCACGTGTAGCCAGCGCCATGGTGATTCAGCAGGTATTGCAGGGGCGCAACCTGGAGAGTGCGTTGCAGAGTGTTGCCGACAGACTTCCGGAGAAGGAGAGAGCGCTCACTGCAGAGATATCCTATGGAGTGTGTCGCTGGTATTTTCAACTCGACGCCCTGTTGAAGCTGTTGCTGGATAAACCGATCAAATCATCACAGAGAGTCATTCACGCCTTGATGCTGGCCGGACTCTATCAACTGCTGCATACCCGGATTCCGGCGCATGCAGCGGTATCTGAAACTGTTGCAGCAACCGGGAAACTGAGAAAAGGCTGGGCGAAAAGCCTGACGAATGCGGTATTGCGGCGTTTCCTGCGTGAGCAGCAGAGCCTGCTGCAACAATTGGATTCCAGTGATGCTGCACAGCTTTCCATGCCGCAGTGGTTGCTGCAGCGTCTACAGCAGGCGTGGCCTGGAGAGTGGCGTCAGATAGCGGAGAGCTATCTGCAACGTCCACCGATGACATTGAGGGTGAATTGCAGTAAAAGCAGTGTCGAAGCTGCGATTGCGGAGTTGGCTTCTGCAGGAGTGGCGGCGCATGCGTTTGCACAGATCGATTCGGCATTGATGCTGGAGAAACCGGCGGCTGTTGAATTGCTGCCCGGGTTTTCCTCCGGCTATCTTTCGGTGCAGGATGCGGGTGCGCAGTTTGCCGCAATGCTGCTCGATGCCCAGCCTGGTGACGAGGTGCTTGATGCCTGTGCGGCCCCCGGCGGAAAAACGACACACATTCTTGAGCGTCAGCCCGATGCCAATGTCACAGCAATGGATGTCGATGCCGTGCGGCTGCAGCGCGTCGAGGAGAATTTGCAGCGCCTGGGGCAACAGGCGCGCCTGATGACAGGCGATGTCTCTCAGCAGCATGGCGAGTGGCGTGACCGCAGTTATGAGCGCATACTGCTGGATGTTCCCTGTTCCGCCACCGGAGTGATTCGCCGCCACCCTGATATCAAGCTATTGAGGAAAGCCGGTGATGTTGAGTCGCTGGCTCGGCGTCAGCAGCAAATTCTTGAATCCGTGTGGCCGCTGCTGAAATCCGGCGGGGTGCTGCTCTATGTGACCTGTTCCCTGCTGCCGGAAGAGAATCAGCAGCAGATAGAGGCTTTTCTGGCCAGGCATGAAGATGCCAGGGAGCAGGCTATTGCACTGGCTGTGGGAGACAAGCAGTCAGCAGGCTGGCAGATATTGCCGGGCGAGTCGCACATGGATGGTTTTTACTATGCGCTATTAGGGAAACGCTGAATGTATAGACGGAACGAGGGCCGCTTTGCCCGCCTCACAGCTGGTTTCGCCCCGCTACTGTTGATGAGCATGCTGATGCTGCTGACTGTCGATGCCGCCGCTGGCGGGGTCACTGTCAGGGATGTGACGCTGTGGGAAAGTGATAAAAGCTATCTTCTGGATGCAGATATCGACTATTTTCCGACTGACACTGTGATCGAGGCATTAAAAAACGGCATTCCCCTGACCTTCGTAGTGACAGTGAAGGTGAGGGAGTCTGACAGCTGGCTTGGCTGGTTTGAGCGTGCGCTTACAAAGCGCAAAATTCGCTTTCAGCTGCGCTACCGGCCGCTTTCGTCGCTGTATGAAATCTCCAGTGATCACAATCAAAATCAGCGGAATTTTGTTTCGTGGAAATCACTCTTCTCCAATCTGGGCGAATTGAGGCAGATCGCAATTGTCGAGGCAGGCAAACTGGATGCGCAGAAGAGCTATCAAGTGGAGATCAAGGCAGCGCTCGACATCAACAGCTTGCCGCTGCCGATGCGTCCGATGGCCTATATTGACTCGGACTGGGATATGTCGAGCGGGTGGAGTGAATGGCCGCTTCATCAGTAAAGAAGGCTGGCATCAGGCTGTTGCTGGCAGTTGCTCTGCTTGCCGGGCTGCTGGTGTCACTGCACCTGATGAGCGGCGCTGTACAGAATGAGGAGAATCTTAACCAGCTCTATATTCCGCTGCTGATCTTCAACATTCTGGGGCTTCTGATCCTGCTGGTGGTGATCGGCGCCAGCCTGGCCAGGCTGATCAGGGCATACCGGGCAAATCAGCCTGGAGCGCGTCTGACCATGCGCATGGTGTCGCTGTTTGTGCTGCTGTCGCTGCTGCCGGTGGCAGTCGTCTACTTCTACTCCATGCAATTTCTGCTGCGCGGCATCGACGGCTGGTTTGACGTGCAGATCGACCAGGCGATGCAGGACTCCCTGTCACTCGGCAAGGCATCCATGGATCTGCAGAAGCGTTATCTGCTGCATCAGACCCAGGAGTTGAAGAGTGAAATTGCTGAACGGGGGGAGGACGGTCTGATCGTCTATCTGGGCGAACTGCGCGGCCGCAGCGGCGCCACGGAACTCACAGTGCTGGATGTGAATGGACAAATTGTTGCATCCAGAAATATTAATCCCGGCATCCTCATGGCTGATACGCCAAATAGCGCCATTTTGCGCCAGGTGGCTTTGGCGGGAGCTTACGTCGGCCTGACCCCCTATGGTGACGAGGGATTGCTGCACCTGCGTGTGGTGGTGATGGATCGCATCGAATCATTCTATCTGCAGGGGATCTTCCCGACTCCTGAACGTATCAGCGGCCTCAGCGACAAGGTGCAGGGGGCCTTTGAAAACTATCAGCGGCTCAACTATCTGCAAAAGTCCCTGAA
Organism: Gammaproteobacteria bacterium; assembly: GCA_030594925.1. Taxonomy (GTDB): domain Bacteria; phylum Pseudomonadota; class Gammaproteobacteria; order Chromatiales; family Chromatiaceae; genus Sva-25. Next base: position 3,828 of record JAUVEG010000026.1, on the reverse strand, counting down.
GATCACCTTTTCGCTGGCGCTGTTGATGGTGCTGCTGTTCAGCTTTTTTACTGCGGTGTGGGCGGCCATCTACTCCGCCCGCAGGCTTCTGGCGCCGCTGATTGATCTGGGAGAAGCGACCAGGGCCGTGGCGGAGGGGGATTACACCACACGCCTGCCGCCTCGCAAGGGCGGGGATGAAGTCGAATTTCTGGTCTCCTCTTTCAACGCCATGACCTTGCGCATTGGCCACGCCAGGGATGTTGCGGCAAGCAGCCAAAAACAGGTCGAGGATCAGCGCGCCTACCTGCAGACCGTGCTGGAACATCTCTCCACAGGTGTGATTGCTTTCAGCAGTGAAGGCGATTTACGCACAGTCAACTCTGCAGCGAGCAAGATTCTTACTATCCCGCTGGAGAGCAGGGTTGGTTGCAGCATAACCACGCTGGCTGAAGAGGAGCCGTTGCTGAAGTCATGGTTGCAGAGAGTGCAGCAGATCCGCAGTTCCACGCAGCATGAACAGCAGGGACAGGAGTCCCTGGACACCTACGAGGGAAGAAAGGTATTGCGTTGGCGCACCACTTCGCTGATTAGCGCCGAGGGTCCGACGGGAGCGCTGGTATTGATGTTTGACGATATTACCGATCTGCTAAGGGCGCAGCGCGAATCCGCGTGGGGGGAGGTCGCACGCAGACTGGCGCATGAAATCAAAAACCCGCTGACGCCAATCCAGCTTTCAGCCGAGCGACTACGACGTAAATATCTGCAGCAGCTGGATGATGCCGATGTGCTGGACAGGGCCACCAATACCATTATTCAGCAGGTGGAGGCGATGAAGCGCATGGTCAACGCATTCTCTGATTATGCCAGGCCATCGAAGCTGGAGAGAGAGTCTCTGGTTTTTGATCAGCTGTTGCGGGCTGTTGTCGGTCTCTACGGGGCGGAGGAGGGTGGGATTTCACTCTCACTGCATGCCGGGGATGCGCGCCTGTTCGCAGATCCTGTCAAGCTTCGGCAGGTGGTGCACAACCTCATAAAAAATGCCCAGGAGGCGGTGCATGATCAGCAACAGAGGAAGATCAGTATTAGCAGCAGAACCGGCGAGGAGAAGCAGTGTCACTTTATCGAACTGGAAGTCGTGGACAGTGGTCCCGGCTTTGATGCAGAACTGCTGGAGCGGGTATTCGATCCCTACGTTACGACCAAGCAAAAAGGCACTGGCCTTGGACTTGCGATCGTGCGCAAGATCATCGATGAACATGGCGGCGGTATCTGGATTATGAATCGCCCCCGGGGAGGGGCGCGTGTTATCGTGCGCCTGCCCGAAGAGAGATCCGATGAAGAGATCTGTCGACATATACCACCACCATCCAAACGAGAGAGTGAATGAAGAGTTCCTACATTCTGGTCATCGATGATGAGCCTGACATCCGTGAAACCGTAAAAGATATTCTCGAGGATGAGGGCTATGAAGTCGCCCTTGCCGAGAATGCCGAGGCTGCGCGCAGGCAATTGCGGGACCGTCTCCCCGACATGGTGCTGCTGGATATCTGGATGCCGGATACCGACGGTATAACACTGCTGAAGGAGTGGAAAGAGTCCAGCGGCGGCGAGTTGCCCAGCCCGGTAGTGATGATGTCCGGACATGGCAATGTGGAGACCGCCGTAGAGGCAACCCGGCTTGGAGCCTATGACTTCCTGGAGAAACCACTCAGTATCGCCAAGATGATGCTGACCATCGAGAGGGCGATTGAAAGCAGCACCCTCAAACGCGACAGCAGTGTTCTGCATGAGGCCATAGACCTGGAGCCTTCCGGGAGAAGCACCTCCACGCAGCGCTTGAAAGAGCAGGTCAAAAGAATTGCCCGGCACGACTCCTGGGTGCTTTTTACCGGTGAACCCGGCAGTGGCCGTGAAACCTATGCACGCTATCTGCACGCCAACAGTAACCGTGCTGAACGCCCATTTGTCGATGTCGTCGTCTCTTCAATCGCTCCGGGCAATGCTGCACTCGAACTCTTTGGACGGGAGGATGGCGAGCATATTCAGTATGGACGCCTTGAGCAGGCGCGTGGCGGAACCCTGTTTCTGGATGAGGTTGCCGATATGGACCTCGGTGTGCAGGCGCAGCTGGTCGGCGTACTGGACAGTGGCGCATTTCTGCGCGTCGGCGGATCCGAGCCCGTGCATATGGATGTGCGCATCATCGCTGCGACCCAGCATAACCTGGAAGAACAGGTCAACCAGCAGCGCTTTCGGGAAGACCTCTTCTACCAGTTGAATGTCGTTCCGGTTCATATTTCCCCGTTAAGAGAGCATGCGGATGATATCCCTGATCTGCTCAACTACTATACCGACTACTATGCCAGGCATGAGCGCCTGCCATACCGGGAATTCACGATTGGCGCGCAAAATTATTTGCGCCAGTACGAGTGGCAGGGCAATATCCGCGAACTGAAAAATGTGGTGCAGCGCCTGCTGATCCTCGGCGGTGACGATGAAATCGATGCTCAAGAGGTGGAGGCTGCCATCGGCGCAGCATCAGCAGTCAATACCGCAGGCGGGGGAGCGGTCTCATTCGACCAGCCTTTGCGCGAGGCCCGCGAGGAGTTTGAAAAAGCCTACCTGACCTATCAACTTGAAAAGCATGAGCGCAATGTCACGCAGATGGCGGCGGAAGCCGGTATGGAGCGCACCCATCTCTACCGTAAATTAAAGAGTCTCGGCATCGATGTGAAAGGTAAATAAAAACGTAACTATTCAGTACCTCCTCAAATGAGGTAATAAGGCGCTGCTATCGGGTATATCTAAAGGAAACGTCGGAGGCATGGATGCCGAAGCGAGCCTACATGGATGTATTTACGGCATTTTCCGGTAGATATACCCGATAGCAGCGACGATCTCGCACATACTGAATAGTTACATAAAAACAAAGTTGGCGGTCGTCAGTTGGCAGGAAAACAAAGTTGTCAGTATTCAGTTGGCAGTTTGCAGCAAAAAAGAGTTGCAGATGGCAATGACTCGATTAGAGTTCTGCCAACTGCCAACTGCCAACTGCCAACTGCCAACTGCCAACTGCCAACTGAATTTAAGGCGGTTGCCGGAATTTGCTGAATAATGAGAGGGATATCCCTTCAAAATTGGAGTCCACAAATAATAATTACCCCCTGCTTGTTGACACTACTCCTGAGTTGTAGCAAAATACGCGCTCTTTTTTGGAGGGGTTCCCGAGTGGTCAAAGGGATCAGACTGTAAATCTGACGGCTCAGCCTTCGGAGGTTCAAATCCTCCCCCCTCCACCAGATTTTATGCCTTTGTCATCGGATTTCACTCATGAGTGATTCTGGTCAAGGGTCTTTTGTCGTTGTTTTTTACTCACTGTTTCAACGAGCTGAGTGATGAAAGGGCTGTTGAGAGGGCCGCGAAATCTGCGGGTGTAGTTTAATGGTAGAACTTCAGCCTTCCAAGCTGAATACGTGGGTTCGATTCCCATCACCCGCTCCAGATTGATGGGAAAGAGGTTTTAGAGTCGAGATCTCCTCGCTCTTCCTGGATCCTGAAAAATTGCGCCCAGATAGCTCAGTTGGTAGAGCACACCCTTGGTAAGGGTGAGGTCGGCAGTTCGAATCTGCTTCTGGGCTCCATATGCAGCAACAGCTTCCCTGTTGAGCAGGCTGAGCTTTTACACGGCAGTTTATCTGCGAAGTGGCTGGTTGGCGCGCACAGCGCGCAAATATTGATTAATTGAATTATATTGATTGAATACTAAAGTGTTTTTTAAGTTATCCGGAGATGCGTGATGTCTAAAGAAAAATTTGAACGTACAAAACCGCACGTAAACGTCGGTAC
>JAUVEG010000145.1 GCA_030594925.1 Gammaproteobacteria bacterium | reverse complement strand
AATGAAACACTCATAATTTAATTATAATTTGGGCCGGATTTGCCGATTTTCGGCATCTTCAATCACTTCATCTCAAGAGCCACTGAGGGCTTGTGATGTCTGAAAAAAACGCTGACACTCATCGGAATTCGGTCGATAGATTTTGGCGTAACTATCTCTCTTTACTACAAAAATACTCTATTCAAAAGCGTTCTCAGTCATGATATCGCAAACATGTGGAGATGTACATAGCCTCACACAAGGGTCTCCGTCTTGCCAATCATCTGCCTCTTATGCCGAGCTCGGCATAAAAGGCACTGCTTTGCGACCCATTTGCTGGAGTCAGGAAAGGATATCCGCCTGGCTCAGGAGTTGCTTGGACACGCTGATGTCAGCACTACCATGATTTACACGCAAGTGATAAAAAAGGGTGGTCTTGCGGTGCAAAGTCCTTTTGATGCGCTCTGAATAAAGGCTTTTCAGGCAGTGGCTCTAAACGGCGTCCACAATCGCGTTGAAAGTGGTGCTGGGGCGCATCACTTTCTCGGCCTTCTCTTCATCAGGCCGATAGTAACCACCCAGATCAGTGGACTCTCCCTGCACAGCGTTGAGCTCTTCGACAATTGTTGTTTCATTGTCTGTCAACTGCTGCGCTACCGGGGTGAATTTGCTCTGAAGATCTTTATCTTTTGTCTGCTCAGCCAACGCCTGCGCCCAGTACATCGCCAGGTAGAAGTGGCTGCCGCGGGTATCCAGCTCACCCACTTTGCGCGAAGGCGACTTGTTGCTGCTGAGGAACCTGGCATTCGCCTGATCGAGCGCCTCCGCCAGCACCGCTATCTTGCCACTAGCAGTTTTTTGCGCCAAGCCTTCCAGCGACACCACCAGCGCCAGGTATTCGCCCAGCGAATCCCAACGCAGATGGTTCTCTTCGAGCAGCTGCTGCACATGCTTGGGGGCCGAGCCGCCCGCGCCGGTTTCATACAGTCCGCCGCCCGCCAGCAGCGGCACGATGGAGAGCATCTTGGCGCTGGTGCCGAGCTCCAGAATTGGAAACAGGTCGGTCAGGTAGTCACGCAGCACGTTGCCCGTAACGGAGATCGTATCCTGCCCCGCCTTGACGCGCTGCAGCGTATAGCGAATGGCTTCCTGCGGTGACATGATTTTGATTTCCAGACCTTCAATGTCATGTTCCGGCAGATACTTTTCCACCTTCGCAATCAGGTTGGCGTCATGTGCGCGGTTTTTATCCAGCCAGAAGATGGCAGGCTGACCTGTTGCCCTGGCGCGGGATACCGCCAATTTGACCCAGTCCTGAATTGGTATATCTTTGGTTTGACATGCGCGCCAGATATCCCCCTGCTCAACCGCATGTTCCATCAGCGCCTTGCCTGAGGCATCGACAATGCGCACGCTGCCATTGGCAGGAATTTCAAAGGTCTTGTCATGCGAGCCGTACTCTTCGGCTTTTTGCGCCATCAGGCCGACATTGCTGACGCTGCCCATGGTGGCGACATCGAAGGCACCGTGCTGTTTACAAAAACTGATTGTCTGCTGGTAGATGCCTGCGTAACAGCGGTCAGGAATCATCGCCATGGTATCGTGCAGCTTGCCGTCGGGGCCCCACATCTTTCCGGATGAGCGTATCGCCGCCGGCATGGATGCATCGATAATGACATCACTGGGAACATGCAGATTGGTGATGCCCTTGTCCGAGTTCACCATGGCCAGTTCGGGACGGTTCTCATATACCGCCTGGATGTCGGCTTCGATCGCTTCTCTCTGATCTTCAGGCAGAGTGCTGATTTTTGCGTAGAGGTCGCCAAGACCATTGTTTGCATCAACACCCAGTTGCACAAACAGGGCGGCGTGTTTTTCAAACACATCCTTATAGTAGACTGTCACGGCATGACCGAACATGATGGGGTCTGAGACTTTCATCATGGTTGCTTTGAGATGCAGCGACAGCAGTACACCCTGTTGTTTGGCCTCATCGATCGCTTTCTCGTAGAAAGCACGCAGCCCCTTGCGGCTCATGCGCGTTGCATCGACAACTTCGCCAGTCAGAACCGGGGTTTTCTGTTTCAGTACTTCTACATTTCCATCTTCACCAACAAACTCAATTCTGACATCCCCAGCCTCTTCGATCACCACCGACTGTTCGCTGGAGTAGAAGTCACCGTCGCTCATCGATGCGACATGCGATTGTGACTCGGCGCTCCATGCACCCATCGAGTGGGGATGCTGTTTTGCATACTCCTTGACCGGACTCGCCACGCGGCGATCCGAATTGCCTTCGCGAAGCACAGGATTGACTGCACTGCCCAGCACTTTTGCATAGCGCGCCTTGATATCCCGCTGTGCATCGTTTTGCGGCTCTTCCGGATAGCCGGGGATCTCATATCCCAGGGCCTGCAACTCCTTGATGGCCGCATTCAGCTGCGGGATCGATGCACTGATATTCGGCAGCTTGATAATATTCGCATCCGGCCTCTTGGCCAGTTCGCCCAGCTCCGCCAGTGCATCGCTCTGTTGTTGCTCTGTGCTCAGTTTATCGGGAAAATTCGCAATGATGCGGCCCGCCAGAGAGATATCCCTGGTTTCAACGCCGACACCAGCGACTTTGGCGAATGCCTGGATGACAGGCAGCAGTGAACGGGTCGCCAGCGCAGGCGCTTCGTCGGTAAGGGTGTAGATGATCTTCGAACTTGGCATGGATTTTTCTCTCGTTTGGCGGAAGCGCCGGCAGCGCAGGAGACTTTACCGACCGCGCATCACCGATATAGGGCACGAACTTATGCATAACTGTATTAGCGAGATCAGGTCTCAGACTCACGATGCTTGAAAACCTATTAGTCTCTCGCAAAGACGCAAAGCCCGCCAAGAAAATCCTTTGCGCCTTTGCGCCTTTGCGCCTTTGCGAGAGTCATTGTTGAAATTCGAGTCATTTGTAAAGATGTTATTCACTCAAGGATTTCTATGGAGTGAGACTCTTAGCTTTGGATATTTGCTATTTCAGACAGTGATTTTATGCGACCCTTGGCGACTTGACCAGATTTCATTGCCACTCAGAACTATTCAACTTCCGCCTCATAACCGGCATCTTTCACTGCGGCAATCAATTGATCATGATCGGCATTGCCGGTGATTTCGGCGGCCCCCGGCTCCAGCGTGACCTCCACGCTCTCGACGCCGGAGACGCTCTGCAGCGCCTTTTTGGTATGCATGACGCAGTGGTCGCAGGTCATGCCGGTTATTTTCAGGTGGGTCATGTTACTCATGAGGGTCTCCGGTCGCAGGTTTATAGAATCGCAGCCGGTTAGCGTTGACCACCACGGTAACCGATGACATCGCCATGGCGAAGCTAGCGAACATTGGATTGAGCAGCCATCCGGTCAATGGAAAGAAGAGACCTGCGGCCAGGGGGATGCCGATGACATTATAGATAAATGCGCCGAACAGGTTCTGTTTAATATTGCCCAGGGTGGCGCTGGAGATGGCGATGGCGTTGCTGACATTCATCAATGAGTCGCCTGCGAGAGTGATGTCGGCACTCTCGATGGCGACATCCGTACCGCTGCCGATGGCGAAACCCGTGTCCGCCCGGGCCAGAGCGGGCGCGTCGTTGACCCCATCTCCCACCATGCCAACCTTATGCCCCTGCTGCTGCAGATCACGAATCACCTCGAGTTTCTGCTCCGGCAGCAATTCGCTGAATATCGTATCGATGCCCAACGACTCCCCAACTGCCTTTGCTGTTGCCTGGTTGTCACCGGTGCACATCACCACCTGCAAGCCCTGGCGATGCAGCTTCCTGATTGCAGCAGCACTCTCTTTGCGTAGCGGGTCTTTGAGGATCAGCAGACCCAGCAGGGTATCGCCATCGGCAAGCCAGATCGGGGTTCCACCCTGACTGGCCTGCTGAACAGCGATATGCCGCCAGTGATCATCAATTTCAATTTGCTGATCTGCCAGATGCTGTGCGTTGCCAAGAAAATAACGCTGGCCTTCTATCTCTCCCACGACACCGCGCCCGCTAATCGCCTGAAAATCACTGCAGGGAAGCGCTTCGACAGCTCGCTCCTGTGCGCTGCGCATGACTGCCTGCGCCAGTGGATGCTCCGAGCCGATCTCCAGGCTGAGCGCAAGCCGGATCACTCTGCTCTCGTCAGACGCAGCATCGATCACGTGAATATCCGTTACCGCCGGCCGCCCTTCGGTGAGGGTGCCGGTCTTGTCCACCACCAGGTGGGTAATGTGGGCCGCGCTCTGCAGGGCATCACTGTTTCGAATCAACATCCCCAGCTGCGCCGCACGCCCGGTGCCGACCATGATGGCGATGGGCGTAGCCAGTCCCAGCGCACAGGGACAGGCGATCACCAGCACCGCAATCCCCGCGGTCAGCGCATAGGCGATCTGCGGCTGCGGACCAAGCAGGTTCCAGGCGATGAATGTCACCATCGCGATAACAATGACAGATGGCACGAAGATGGCAGAGACCCTGTCCACCAGCTGCGCAATTGCCGGCTTGCTGAGCTGCGCCTGTTTCACCATGCTGACGATAGCGGCGAGTGTGGTCTCCTCTCCCAGGCGGGTGACGCTGAAGAGCAGCGTGCCGCCCTGGTTGCCGGCGCCGCCCGTCACTTCATCACCGGGGTGCTTGGGAATGCTTTTCGACTCCCCGGTAA
>JAUVEG010000319.1 GCA_030594925.1 Gammaproteobacteria bacterium | reverse complement strand
GACGAAAGGCTGATGGCGGAAACTTCTGGCATCCAGTCCCAGTTGATCGGCGACTGCGTACATCTGCTCGACATCGCTGTCGCAGACTCCGGCGGCAAAACTCAGCAGTTGTGCGACAGGCATGCGCAGCGGCGGGGGCAGCTGCGGAACAAAGCCGACACGCTTGAGTATCTCTGTACGATGTGCGCGCGCCTCCAGTCCGCCGACAGTGACCCTGCCGCTGCAGGTGTATTCACCCAGCAGGCAGCGGATCAGGGTCGTTTTGCCGGCGCCGTTGGAACCGACCAGCGCCAGGCGTTCACCCTGGCCGATCTGCAGATCGATGCCGTTAAGAACTTTGGTGCGCCGGAACTGCTTTGAAACATTCTCAAAATGGATCATCTAGCGGGACCAGGACTCAGAGTGACAAAACATAAAATACCTTCTAAATCTCTCGCTAAGACGCAGAGAACGCAAAGGATTTTCTTGGCGATCTTAGCGTCTTGGCGAGAGTCATGATTGAAATGTAATTCATTTGTAAAGCTTCCGCGTCCTGCTTGCGCCCCTCACCTGCGTCCATGCAGGCGAAGATGCAGATCTTTCAAAATTTACTACAACAGGTCTCCAAGACCCTTGAATTTGAATGTCAAAGAGTCTGTGGGACAGGTTTCGACACAACGGCCGCAGCGGGTGCAGTCAGCACCGATCGTGATATTCAGATCCGTTGCGCGCCCCTTGATCACTGTATCCAGCACATGCGGGACTTCGCACACCTTGCGGCACTCGCCCTCGTGAAAACAGGATTCGAGATTATAGCGCACCCTGAAGGGAGAGGTTGCGCCAACCAGGCCGTAAGTGAGTCCAATAGGACAGAGATAACGGCACCATGCGCGGCGTGAATAAAAAATCTCGAACAGCAGCAGCAGGAACACCCACACCATGGCGAGTCCCGGACCGTAGATCAACGCCCGGCTGATGATGCCCGTCGGTGATATGGTTTCGAAGACCGTGTAGCCGGTGACAATCGCCAGCACGGCAAAGATCATCCATGACCAGTTTCTTGCCTTGCGGTCCAGGGGGTGATCCTTGATCAGCTTCTTCTTCACCAGCCACAGATGGATCATCTCCGCCCACTCGGCAACCAGGTGATAGGGACACACCCAGGAGCAGAAGGTTCTGCCGCCCAGCAGCCACCACATGATAAAGACCGTGATGGTGCCGATGACGAGATTCAGCACCATATGCTTGAACGCCAGCGTCACCTGCAGCGCCGAGTTCAGATCCGCCATGTGAAAACCGACGAAACGCGAGCCGGTCAGCGCTCCCTCCAGCAACTGGATATCGAGCCAGTAGGAGACCACGAACAGCAGATTGACGGCGATGAGCACAGCCCAGCGGCGGCGGCGCCACTTCTGCGGCATCTTGTGTGTTGCTGCGTGCGCCAGCTCCGCATGAATTGCGGCAATGCGCTCCGGATCATTCTTCTGCAGGGCATGCAGTTTTTGCGCTTCTGCTGAGATTTCATCACTATGCGGCCGCCTCGGCGCCCGCCCGAACAACTCGGCAAGAGAATCTTTCATACCGCTCATGCTCTTCTCTCCTCTCTGTCAGGATGCACATCGATGACAATGGCTGCGGGTTCCGGCGGACAGATCATCTCGCAGACACCACATCCCACGCACCCCTCCTTGATGACGGGCGTCATGACGCCGTCCACCTTTTCCAGTGCAATGGCGTGAATCGGCGGACACTCGTTGCCCTGTTTTTGCGCAACCCGCTCGATCTTGCCTTCAACAGGTTCTGCCTCGGCGCATTGGGTGATACGAATTTCAATTGGACACTGGCGTACGCACAGATCACAGAGTTCAAGGTCGTAGGGGTGCTCGCTGACCAGGATCGGATTCCATCGGTCGATTTCATCATAACGCAGCAATCCCTGGTAATCAGCACCGCGCGCCTGTCCCTTGAAACCCTTGCCCTGCATGGCGAGACACTTATTGGGATTGGCCAGCCTGGCGATCCCCATGCGGGTATCCGCAGGAAAGTTGAGATCATGCGTCAGGGTGCCTGTCGGACATGCCAGTACGCACTGCAAGCCGTCGCAGGAGAAATCACACGCCTGCGCACGCGCATCGATGTAGGGGGTGCCATTGCCGAAGCCGCTCTCGAGATCCATCAGCTTGATGGCGTTCACCGGACACACCTGTACGCACTGTCCGCACTTGATGCAGGAGGCGAGAAAGCGGTCCTCATTGAGTGCGCCTGGCGGGCGCAGGCGGCTGACCCAGCCTTTGACAACCGGTATATACCCCAGCAGAGAGACTGCTACCACGCCGGCCGTCATGGCAGCTGAACGCAGAAATCTTCGCCGCTCCTGCTGCTGATGACGTTTTGAAACGACTCTTTTTTGTTTAGGTTTAGGCATGTTAAAAACCCCTGGTATCTCTTGAATAGCGTAATTTCTCAAAAAGCCCGTGCTTTACCTGTAGGGTGCAATAAGCGAAGCGCATTGCATCATCCCGTGCGGCGCAATGCGCTGCCGCTTATTGCGCCCTACGTTTTTGACGAACTCAAGTGATGCCCGGGGTGAATATGAAGTTACAGAATAACTTCGTAAGTTT
>JAUVEG010000099.1 GCA_030594925.1 Gammaproteobacteria bacterium | reverse complement strand
GCCATGTAACCCGTCGAAAACAGCAGAGCCCGCTCCCGACCCAGCCACTCCGCCAACTCCTCTTCAAGCGCGTGGTGTGCTGCAGTATGGCCAGTGATCAGATGCGCAGCACCACTGCCGACGCCCCAGCGGTCGATGCCGCGTTTCATGGCCGCTGCTATATCAGGATGATTCGCCAGCCCCAGGTAGTCATTCGAGCAGAAACTGAGAAGCGATTTTCCGTCACTCAGCAACTCAGCCTGCTGTGCAGAGTCGATGACCCGGCGCTGACGGTAGAGATTGTGCGCACGCTTCTCGGCCAGCTGCCGCTGCAGACGTACCATCAGCTGTTCAGGGAGATCACTCATACAAGATGCTAATTCATATCCTGGCGAGACCAGGCTTCAGGCTGACGAGACATGAAGATCTTTTTATCTCTCGCAAAGACGCAGAGACGCAAAGGATTTTTTGATGGCTTTTCTTAGCGTGCTTTGCGGCTTGGCGAGAGTCATGATTGAAATTTGATTCATTTGTAAAGATTTTGGTCGTTCAAGGATTAATAGCACATAGGATGTGCTGAGCTTGCGAAACTTACGCATCCTGCTCACGCTCCTCACCTACGATGTATAGGGATATGCAAGTGTCACGAGAGGGCAGGAAGCCCGGAGTGACCATCCCTGTAGGTCAAGCGCATCAATCACAGCATGGGACTCCTAACAACCATGGCAGCAGACTTTCCGCTCCTCTTCAATCTGCTCCATCTTCAACCCCAGACGCTGAAACAGCTGCTGATCCCTGCTAGCTTCGGGGTTGTCCGTGGTCAGCAGACGCTCACCGTAAAACATCGAGTTGGCGCCGGCAAGAAAGCACAGCGCCTGGGTCTCGTCGCTCATCTGCGTACGCCCTGCGGAGAGCCGCACATAGGACTCGGGCATCAGGATACGGGCAACAGCGATGGTGCGCACGAACTCCAGCGGATCCAGCACATCACTATGCTCCAGCGGAGTTCCCTCGACTTTGACCAGCATGTTGATTGGCACCGACTCCGGATGTTTGGACTGGTTTGCCAGTTCTTGGAGTAGGCGCACGCGGTCACGACGCTGCTCTCCCATGCCGAGAATCCCTCCCGAGCAGACATTGATCCCTGCCTCGCGGACGTATGCCAGGGTATCGAGGCGGTTCTGAAAAGTGCGGGTGGTAATAACATTGCCGTAAAATTCGGGAGAGGTGTCGAGATTGTGGTTGTAGTAATCCAGCCCGGACTTCTTGAGTCGCTGCGCCTGGGGTTGCGTCAGCATACCGAGAGTGACGCAGGTCTCCATGCCGAGCTCCTGCACCGCGCCGATCATCTCGATCACCCTGTCGAGATTTTTATCGGTCGGGTTGCGCCATGCCGCCCCCATGCAGAAGCGCGTCGAACCGCTCTCCCTGGCGGCTGTTGCCGCACTGATCACCTCGTCCAGCGGCAGCAGCTTCTCCCGCTCCAGGGTGGTATCACTGGAAGCACTCTGTGAACAGTAGCCGCAATCCTCCGGACAGGCCCCGGTCTTGATGCTCAGCAGCGTGCTCACCTGCACCCGGTTGGCATCGAAATGCCGGCGATGAATGGTCTGCGCCTGAAACAGCAGATCATTAAAAGGCAGGCCAAAGAGCTCATCGATCTCTTCTACACTCCAGTCATGTCGTTGCATTATTTTCCGCTCCACCGTTACTCTGCTAAACTCTGTACTCTATAAGCGCTCATATTAATGCGCCGCTCATTTTTGTCAACCTGCAAGGATAGCAATGGTTAACAACTGGACAAAACAGATACAATTCAAGCTACTTCCCGGCTGCTGCCTGCTGTGTGGGAAACTTACAGGGAAGCAGCAGGATCTCTGCCCCGCATGCAGAAGCAAGCTCCCCGTCAATAATCACCACTGCAGAAGCTGCGCACAGCCGTTGCCGTCATCGATAGCAGATGGGAGCCTGTGCGGACGCTGTCAGAATAAGCCGCCCTCCTTTAACCACTGCTTTGCCCCGTTTCGTTATCAGGACGACCTCACCAGCCTGCATCACAACTTCAAGTTTCATCACAAGCTGGCAGCGGGACGATTGATGGCTGATCTGATGTGTGAACAGCTTGCAGCTTCGTCACGCCAACTTCCCCAACTCCTGGTCCCGGTACCGCTGCATGCCAGACGCCTCAGAGAGCGGGGATTCAACCAGGCGCAGGAGTTGACGCGCATACTCTCCGCACGACTATCGATCCCCGTGGACTCACACAGCCTCTGCCGCACACGGGAGACCACGGCGCAATCCAGCCTGCCGAAAAAGGAGCGCCGGAAAAATATCCGCAATGCCTTTGTTCTCTCTGCAAAGATCAACACCCCCCATGTCGCCATCATCGATGATGTCATGACCACCGGCCTCACCGTCAATGAGATTGCAAAGATCCTGCGGGCATCCGGAGTCTCCGAGATTGAAATCTGGGTTTTTGCAAGAACGCCTTAAAGAGTTGTAACTAGAACCTCTTGCAAAACTCTCAAATACGTCATGCCGGCGAAGGCCGGTATCCAGTAAATCAACCACTTACAGATCAAGACCGTAACTTCTCAATAAGCCCGTGCAACAGTACATGTCATTTCGACCGAAGGGAGAAATCTTGAATTTGTTCGCTGTATTCAGTGCTTTCAGATTTCTCCCGATGGTCGAAATGACAACATAGCGAATGATGACCCAGCACGGGATTATTGAGAAGTTACGCCATTTTGATTGACCCAAATATAACTGTGAATGACTTATCTGACGTCGTTTATCTGCCTACCTACGGCGGTCGTGCTGTTGATATCAACGACAACAATATGATAGTGGGTACTAGCAGCAGTACAAGTACGGGCGCATATTCTCACGCTTTTCTCTATGACTATGATGGGGGCACACTATTCGACCTGGGTACTCTTCCAATTAGTGGTACCGTGTCTGGCTTGACCAGTTCTGCATACGATATCAACAAGTTGAATGAGGAGCAATGACTGATCTGAATGATCTGGTTTCGTCGTTGCCAACAGGCTGGACTCTATTAATCCGGGCCACGGCCATCAATGAAAGATGAATATGCGCTTCCAACGCATTACTGCCGACATCACTCTCCCAGCCATAGAGAGTCTCCTCAATGCGGGATCGCGGCAGGTTCAGATCCGGCACCAGCAGATCGAAAACTTCATGCTGCAGCGCCTGGTGGGCTACCTTGCCATCCGTCAGCCAGTCGACGGTATAGCCATCCTGGGAGAGGGAGTTACCGGCGTACTTTGTCGCGGCGGCATATTGTCATTTCAACCGCAGGGAGGAATCTTGAGCCTGTGAATTCAATGGGATGCAGGGTAGGGAATTTGTGGTCAGCCGGTGTTGATGAAACCACAGAAACCGCCATCCCTGCCTGCGCCGGAATGACGGGATTTTGCAAACACCTCAACAGATTGCATCAATAGACGGTCTTGGGAACCACATACTGCGCTAGTCCGGCGATGCCGCCTTTCAGCACGTAGACGTTTTTAAAACCGGTATGACGCAACGCCGTTGCAATCGCCATGGCTCTCACGCCGGCCTTGCATACCACGACAACTTTTCTGTCAGTTGGGATTTTTGAGAGAACTGCCGGAGTAAATACATGATTCATGGGAACCACCAGTTTATCGCTCACTCCCATGGCAATAACTCCTGTCTCGGCAGGGGTTCTGATGTCGAGAACAAAGAGTTTTTCACCACTCTTGATTGCCTTGACAAAATCGGGGGCCTTGACGAAGTGTAATGCCTTGGAAGTGGCCTTGCCATCGAATGGCTGGAAATATTGCGAGTAGCTACGAGCCAATCCTTCGTCAAAACTCCAGGCTGCACTGCTGAACAGCACCATCGTGAATAATAGTATTAATTTTTTCATGACGTTCTCCTGATATTTAAACTCCACTCCATTGGAAGAATCACCACATCCTGATTAAAGTATATGTTTTTCCACTTGGTTGCAGGAGCAGATTGACATCTATCAATTACTTGTACAGTGATGATCCGGATGAAAAATAGAGTCTGTTAAGCCTCTTGCAAAACCCCGGTAAGTTGTCATTTCGACCGCAGGGAGAAGTAACTCCTCAAAAAGTCCGTGCATTAATTATCTGTACAGGGTTATTGAGATGTTACAGGGAGAAATCTTAACTCATTGATAAATAAGATCTCTCACATTCGTTCGAGATGACAAAGTTCACTATTTACGAGTTTTGCAAGTGGCTCTGTTTTTTAGCTTTAATTCATCTTGCTGATATATGCCGGCTGCTTGGTTGGTAGGAACAAACATACTTACAGGGTTATTGAACAGTTACGACTCTTGTCGCCAATAACCTGATAATCAACGTATTTTGTTGCACTTCGCTTTGTCATGGCGATATACTGCCAAGCGTCACATTGTGTGGCGCATCACTGAAACCAAAGGAGAAACTTCATGGCTACAGGCACATTTGAACTCAAGACTGGAGCAGACGGCAAGTACCATTTCAGCCTGAAAGCGAGCAACGGCCAGATTATCGCCAGTTCCCAGATGTACAAGACGAAAAATGGAGCGCTCAATGGCATTGAGTCGGTTCGCTCCCACGCTGCAGACGCCACACTGAAAGATACGACTGAAGGGTAAAAATTTTATCTGCAGCTTTCAGTGGCAGAGTTGCAAAAGCGCCCCGTATTGCGGGGCGATTTTTTGTGTCGGGAGTTCTCACTCCCTGAATGAGATAGACAATTATTTCAGATTATAGGGATTGCCGGACTGGATTTTTTCCACACCCTCCTTACCCTGCCCTTGCCATCGGTAAGTTCATAGGCACCGCCTTTACGGGTCACCTTGCTGCACATCGTCTTGCCTTTGTTCCTTATCGAGTCGCTGTAGGTAAAACAGAACTTGTTTTTTTTCACTCTCCAGGTGCCGTGTTTCGGAAACGAGGAGCCTCTCGCAGGACCGAAAGCATCCCCTTTCTCTGCAAATTGTCCATTCGCCTTGAAATAGGTTTTAAAGATGACGCCTTTTGACAGGTACTCCTTCTCGTGAGCCCTTTTCATGCGTTCGCCCGTCGCCGTATTACCGCTGATCATCTGCTTGATCTCTTTTCCGGATAACGATGCATCGGCCCGCACAGCTGGAACAGTCAATGACAATGCAACTGCTGCAACCATGAATGTTGTAACTAATTTAGACATAATACCTCTCTTTTAATATTACACATGACCTGCATGAACGGGCGGTTGTTCAATCCGTCCCCTTGAGCACAAAGCGGGGATTGCCGTAATGAATGTAGTCCGCCCAGTCCAACGACTGCTGATCGGCCACGGCCCGGCGCGCCTCTAACAGCGCGTCACCGATGGGGCTCCCTTCCAGCAGCCCCGTGTAGAAAGTCTCAGCAAAGGCCTTCGCCGGTGCGTCTCCTACCGGCCAGTAGGTGCCAACATAGTTAGCTACTCCGCCACGCAGGAACGCCTCTGCCAGCCCCACGCTGGTATCGATGCGGGTCTTGATATCGGGCGCCTCGTCATCACTTGCGCGCCGGATACGCGCCGCCTCGCAAGCGTTGAAGAAGACCAGGGTGGGAAGGTTTCCGAGACTGGCCAGCTCATCTCCCCGCAGGCGTTCGCCGCCGGCGCAGACAATCCCGCTGCGAGCCGGGTGTTTAGAATCAAAGAAAGCGTGCCCGGCATAGTGCACCACATCGTAGAGGCC
>JAUVEG010000048.1 GCA_030594925.1 Gammaproteobacteria bacterium | reverse complement strand
ATATGGAGCTGTTTCTGCGCATCGCACCGGAACTCTATCTGAAACGCCTGGTCGTCGGCGGGTTCGAGCGTGTCTACGAAATCAACCGCAACTTCCGCAACGAAGGACTCTCCACGCGCCATAATCCCGAGTTCACCATGCTGGAGTTCTATCAGGCCTACGCGGATTACAGGGATTTGATGGATCTCACCGAGGATATGCTGCGCCATCTGAGTGAAGAGGTATTGGGAACGACCACGGTCACCTATCAGGGAGAGCAGTATGATTTTGGTTCGCCGTTTGCGCGCATGACGATCAGGGAGTCGATCCTGCACTTCAATACGGATATCAGTGAGCAGCAGCTGGATGACCTGGAGAAGGCGCGCGCTGTTGCCGAGGGGCTTGGCATTCCACTCAAGCCGGGTTATGGCCTCGGCAAGGTGCAAATCGAGATTTTCGAAAAGACGGTAGAGCATCGCCTCATGAATCCGACCTTTATCACCGCCTACCCGACCGAAGTCTCTCCGCTGGCGCGCCGCAGCGATGCGGATCCCTTCGTCACCGATCGTTTTGAATTTTTTGTCGGCGGCCGCGAAATTGCCAACGGCTTCTCCGAGCTCAACGATGCCGAAGACCAGGCGGAGCGCTTCCGCAAACAGGTCGAGGAGAAGGATGCGGGAGATGACGAAGCAATGCACTACGATGCGGATTACATCCGTGCGTTGGAGTATGGCATGCCGCCGACGGCCGGCGAGGGCATTGGCATCGACCGCCTGGTGATGCTGCTGGCTGATGCGCCATCCATCAGGGATGTGCTGCTGTTCCCGCACATGCGCGCTGAATAGCCTTTTAATGCATTTTTTCACCACGGAACACACGGAATACACGGAATTATTTTTTCAATGTGTTTCGGTACGCGAGTGACATCTCATCAACCTCAATGCATTACGCTGCATGGAGAGGTG
The DNA here is from genome assembly GCA_030594925.1 of Gammaproteobacteria bacterium. GTDB lineage: Bacteria > Pseudomonadota > Gammaproteobacteria > Chromatiales > Chromatiaceae > Sva-25. The sequence continues at coordinate 7,179 of JAUVEG010000048.1, read as the reverse complement.
TAATGCGCTGCGCTTATTGCACCCTACGACTATGTAAAAATGTTTTCTTTTCCGTGTAGTCCGTGTGTTCCGTGGTTTATTTTTCTGTGCTTTTGAAATGGCAAAACGACGACGCAGATCCCGCCGTAAAGGCATCCTCAAAACAACCCTTGGCTGGCTGCTGAAGGGTTTTCTGCTGCTGTTTGCACTGTTGCTGCTGCTGATCCTGGTGTTTCGCTGGATCCCTATTCCGACATCATCATTCATGCTGCAGCAGAGTTTTGCCGCCTGGCAGGACCCGCGGCATCACAAGGAGGTGAGGTATTGGTGGATGGATTGGGAGGATATGCCGAAAAATGCACCTCTTGCAGTGATCGCTGCAGAGGATCAGCGTTTTCCGAATCATTGGGGATTCGATCTGAAGGAGCTGCGGCATGCAATCGAACAGAATGGCGCCAGAGGCGCCAGCACCATCAGTCAGCAGGTGGCGAAGAATCTTTTCCTGTGGGGTGGTAGAAGCTATGTGCGCAAAGGCCTGGAGGCTGTCATTACCTTGCTGATTGAAGGAGTGTGGCCAAAGCAGCGTATCCTGGAGGTCTACCTGAATATTGCGCAGTTCGGTGACGGCGTCTATGGGCTCAATGCAGCCGGCAGGAAATTTTTCCACAGGGACCCGCGAAAAATGACCAGAAATCAATGCGCTCTGCTTGCAGCCGTATTGCCAAATCCAGTCATCTACAAGGTTTCAAAGCCGAGTAAAAAGGTGCGCAAGCAGCAGCGCTGGATCTTGAAGCAGATGAAGCAGCTTGGCGGCATAAAGTATCTTGACAAACTGCAGTGACAGATCGGGATTTCATTGATTATCCCGTCAATATTCAAACCCCTCTGGTGGCTGGCAAACCTGCACCTGCAGACCCTGTGGCCTACCTGGTTTGGCAGAAAGCAATTGCGTGGCCGCAGTGAACGACTGGGGCTGGAGGATGATCCCGGTGCAATGCGCCAACCTTAGTGCACCCTGTTTTTTTACCACAGATGCACACAGACAGATGCACACAGATAGAGACAGATTAAAATCCTCTTGCAAAAACTCTCAATAGCTGTCATTTCGACTGAAAGGAGAAATCTTGACTCATTAATAAATAAGATCTCTCACATTCTTTCGAGATGACAAAACTCACTATTTACGAGTTTTTCAATAGGCTCTAAAGAGATCTCTTATCTGTGTGTATCTGTCTCCATCTGTGGTTAATGATTTTCCGTTCCAATGGGTTTAAAAACTGGTACCAAAGCCAAGATCCTGCTGGCTGCTCATTGCTTTCATGCCGGTCAGGTTATGAATCTGTGTGACAGGGCCATTGGGAAAGAGGCCGTAGAGGTACTTTTTACCGCCTTCATCTCCAAACTCTGTATCCATTAGCGCCATCATTTTACGGGCGCTGCGGCACTCCTCGCAATTGTCATAGACATCCAGAACGAAGTCGATGACACTCCAGTGCTCTGCGGAGAGTTCCACGCCGGCCTGTTGTGCTTTTTGGCTGATGTGGTCATGCGTGACTGAGCGGGGCTCGTCGCTGGGCTCCAGGGTAAGCCCCGTCATGTTTTGTGGATTATCGTGAATCATGGGTTTCTCCAATGGTGGTAAGTTCTATTAGTGATAGTTATTAATAACCAAGTAAATTACTTGGTTATTTTGACAATAGTTCAGGATCACAGGATTGTCAAGGGTTTACGCCTGTTTTTCGTAACTTCTCAATAATCCCGTGCGTGATCGCGGTCAGAAGACCGCTCCTACAGTTTTATGTGGCACCAGATGTAGGAGTGGTCTTCTGACCACGATTAAAATGCGATCAATTATCGGGAATATCCTGCGATGTAGAAAAACATGCTTGACAATAATGGCTGAAAACGTAAAATCTGCACCCTTCAGCGGGAATAGCTCAGCTGGTAGAGCACAACCTTGCCAAGGTTGGGGTCGCGAGTTCGAATCTCGTTTCCCGCTCCAGATTATAGAAACCCCGGATTTAAGCAGCTTGAAGAGAGTAAGTTGCCTTGGTTTCGGGGTTTTGCTTTGCGAAGCATTACACCTTTGGCTGGGTGGCAGAGTGGTTATGCAGCGGCCTGCAAAGCCGTGGACAGCGGTTCGATTCCGCTCTCAGCCTCCATATTTTTAATGTATAAGTGAACCATCACGCCTGCCCGGGTGGCGGAATTGGTAGACGCAGCGGACTTAAAATCCGCCGGCCATTGCGGCCGTGCCGGTTCAAGTCCGGCCCCGGGCACCAAATTTTTGATTGAAATAAACAATCGAAACAGACGATTAAACAGATTTCTCGCAGTGGAGAACAACATGCGCCAACCCCTGATTGCCGGTAACTGGAAAATGAATGGCTCGCAAGAGAGCATCACAGCACTGCTGAATGGTGTGAAGGCGGGAATGGCCGATGTCGCAAAAGCAGAAATTGCCGTGTGCGCGCCTGCTATCTATATTCATCAGGTGCAGGATTTGCTTAAAGATTCGGCTGTGACATGGGGCGGTGAAGATCTCTCCGTACATGATTCCGGCGCCTATACTGGAGAAATCTCTGCATCCATGCTGAAAGATTTTGCCTGTAAATATGTGTTGGTCGGACACTCCGAGCGTCGCGCCTATCATCATGAGGATGACGAGGTTGTTGCCGAGAAGTTCGAGGTTGCTATCAACGCCGGCCTCACTCCTGTGCTGTGTGTGGGTGAAACCCTGGAGCAGCGTGAGCAGGGAGTTACCGAAGAGGTCGTTGTGCGGCAGATCGAAGCCGTCATTACGCGCGTGGGTATCGACAAGCTTGGCAAGGGCGTCATCGCCTATGAGCCAGTGTGGGCTATCGGCACCGGTAAAACAGCAACGCCTGAAATGGCGCAGGAAGCGCATGCGACTATTCGCATTCGTATTGCAAAAAGCGACGCCACGGTGGCAGATAAAATCCAGATACTCTATGGCGGAAGCATGAATGCTGCGAATGCGGCAGAATTGCTTGCGCAGGCTGATATCGATGGTGGCCTGATTGGCGGAGCATCTTTGAAAGCGGAAGATTTTCTGGCGATTGCGCTGGCGGCGAACTGAGCCGGGAATTAGATCATGCAAAGCGTACTCGTAGTTTTCTTTTTACTGACATCCATTGCGATGGTCTCACTGATTCTGCTGCAGCATGGCAAGGGAGCAGATGCTGGTGCGGCATTTGGCAGCGGCGCCTCTGCGACAGTCTTTGGCGCCACCGGATCGGCAAATTTTCTGAGTCGAGCGACTGCGCTGCTGGCGGCAGCCTGGTTTGTTATCGCCATGGCGCTTGGCTGGTATGCCCTGCAGGGGACGGAGCAGCAGCCCGGACTGATGGATACGGAGCCGGCTAAAGCCGCTGCCCCGGTGAAAGTCATCCCGCCAACAGATTTACCCGATATTCCCGAAGCAAAAGTTGAGCAGGCTGTTTCCGAGATGCCGGACATTCCCGTATCTGATGCCCCTGCTGTGGATGCGAAGGTTGAGAAAGCTGCTGAGCAAGCCGGGTCTGCAACAGCTGATCCTGTCGGGAAGGTTAAAGAGCAGAGCACAGAGTAATCGAATATTTGCCGAAGTGGTGGAATTGGTAGACACGCTATCTTGAGGGGGTAGTGGCGCAAGCCGTGCCGGTTCGAGTCCGGCCTTCGGCACCATTTTTGAAGCGGTATCATCAGCATCGATGATACCGTTTTTTTATGCCTGCAAAAGTATTTTATAAACTACTGAATTACTCGCGATATGCCGGCTGCACCTGCTTGACAGAGTTTGCTTGTTGGCAGTAGACTGCGTCTCACGTAATAATTGTAGTAAATGCTGGTTAGGTATGAGCTTGCGAAATCAAGTCTCAGATTAACCAAACATGAGAATCTTTTCGTCTCTCGCAAAGACGCAAAGACGCAAAGAATTTTTCTTGGCGATCTTGGCGTCTTTGCGAGAGATTATGACTAAAATGTGATTCATTTGTAAAGATGCTGGTTACTTCAGTAATTGTCTGGCCAGCCCCGTTGAAAAGCCATCTGATATGCTCGAAAACTATCTGCCAATCCTGGTTTTTATTACCCTTGCAGCGATCATCGGCGGCGTTGTCGTCGGCCTCGGCTTCGTGCTTGGAACCAGCAAGCCCGACAGCCAGAAGGTGTCTCCCTACGAGTGTGGTTTCGAGGTCTTCGAAGATACGCGCATGAAGTTTGATGTGCGCTACTACCTGGTCGCCATCCTGTTTATTATTTTTGACCTGGAGATTGCATTTCTGTTTCCCTGGGGCGTGGTGCTCAAGGAGATCGGCATGGTCGGCTTCTGGGCGATGGTGCTGTTTCTGGGGATTCTGGTGGTTGGTTTCATCTACGAGTGGGTCAAGGGAGCGCTGGAATGGGAATAGAGGGTCTTCTCAACGAGGGATTTGTCACCACATCCGCAGACAAGTTGATCAACTGGGCGAGAACCGGCTCCATGTGGCCAATGACCTTTGGTCTCGCCTGTTGCGCAGTTGAGATGATGCAGGCCGGCGCCTCGCGTTATGACCTGGATCGCTTCGGTATCGTCTTCCGTCCCAGCCCGCGCCAGTCCGATGTGATGATCGTCGCGGGAACCCTGGTGAATAAAATGGCGCCTGCGCTGCGCAAGGTGTATGACCAGATGGCGGAGCCGCGCTGGGTAATCTCCATGGGATCCTGTGCCAACGGTGGCGGCTATTACCACTACTCCTACGCTGTGGTGCGTGGCTGTGACCGCATCGTTCCTGTCGATGTCTATGTGCCGGGCTGTCCGCCGACGGCCGAGGCGTTGCTGTATGGAATTCTTCAGCTGCAGAATAAAATCAGACGCACCAATACCATTGCCCGTTAATAGCAGAATGGACAGTATAGAAAAAATTGACAGGATGGAAGCATGACGTTTGACGAGCGCCTCGACGCACTTGCTGATGAACTGAGCGAAGCCTTTGGCTCAGTCGATGGCGTCGTCGTTCATCGCGCCTATGGTGAGCTGACCATGGATGTTCCGCGTGATCAACTGCTGACAATCATGCAGCAGCTGCATGACGGCAGAAAATTTCAGTTCGGGCAGTGCATCGATGTCTGCGGCGTTGATCTTTTGACCTATGGCGACTCCGAGTGGTCAACGCGCAACGATGGCTTCAGCCGCGGCGCCAGCCGGGAGGATGTCGCAGCTGATCCGCAAAACCGTTTTGCAGTTGTCTATCATCTGCTTTCGACAACCCTGAATCACCGCCTGCGCATCAAGAGCCTGCTGGATTCCGATGCTCCGATTGTCGACTCCGTAGTGGATATCTGGAGCGCGGCAAACTGGTTCGAGCGCGAGGCTTTTGATCTCTTCGGCATACTCTTTCAAGGACACCCCGATCTGCGTCGCCTGCTGACGGATTATGGCTTTGTGGGTCATCCGCTGCGCAAGGACTTCCCTCTGGAGGGGCATGTTGAAATGCGCTATGACCCGGAGCAGAAACGCGTCATCTATGAGCCGGTGAGCATCGAGCAGCGTACGCTGGTGGCGCGCGTTATCCGTGAAGACAGCCGTTATGAAGAGGGCTGGAAGCCAGAGCCTGAAGCCGAGCCGGAGGCAGAGCAAGCCGATGTCTGAGATACGCAATTACACGGTCAACTTTGGTCCGCAGCATCCGGCTGCACACGGCGTGCTGCGTCTGATTCTCGAGATGGACGGCGAAACCGTCATGCGCGCAGATCCGCATGTCGGCCTGCTGCATCGCGGCACCGAAAAGCTGGCTGAAAGCAAGCCTTTCAACCAGAGCATCGGCTACATGGATCGTCTCGACTATGTCTCGATGATGTGCAACGAGCATGGCTATGTGCTGGCGATCGAAAAGCTGCTGGGTATCGAGGCGCCGTTGCGCGCACGCTATATCCGCACCATGTTCGACGAGATCACTCGCATTCTGAATCACCTGATGTGGCTCGGAACCCACGCGCTCGATGTCGGCGCGATGACGGTGTTCCTCTACGCCTTCCGCGAACGTGAAGATCTCATGGATGTCTACGAGGCGGTCTCCGGTGCACGCATGCATGCCACCTACTACCGTCCCGGGGGCGTCTATCGCGACCTTCCCGACGAGATGCCGCGCTATACGGCCAACCGCTGGACCAGCGAGAAGACCGCCAAGCGCCGCAATGCCGGCCGTGATGGCTCGCTGCTCGATTTCATCGAGGATTTTACGAATCGATTTCCCGGCTATATTGATGAGTATGAGACGCTGCTGACAGATAACCGTATCTGGAAACAGCGCACCGTTGGTATCGGCGTGGTTTCACCACGTCGCGCCAAAAACCTGGGTTTTACCGGGCCGATGCTGCGCGGCTCGGGCGTCGAGTGGGATCTGCGTAAAAAACAGCCCTATGCCGCCTATGAGCATGTCGATTTTGATATTCCCGTTGGCGTCAACGGCGACTGCTACGACCGTTACCTGGTGCGTATCGAGGAGATGCGTCAATCGAATGTCATCATCAAGCAGTGCGTCGAGTGGCTGCGCAGCAACTCCGGTTCTGTGATGCTGGGCGACCACAAGATTGCACCGCCTGCGCGCGCCGACATGAAAGATGACATGGAAGCGCTGATCCATCACTTCAAGTTGTTCACCGAAGGCTATTGCGTGCCTGCGGGAGAGGCCTATGCAGCAGTTGAAGCGCCCAAGGGGGAGTTTGGCTGCTATATCATGTCAGACGGAGCCAACAAGCCGTATCGGCTAAAGGTGCGCGCTCCGGGATTTGCGCATCTGGCGGCGATGGAGGAGATGTCAAAGGGACACATGCTTGCTGATGTGGTTGCCATTATCGGCACCATGGATATCGTCTTCGGGGAGATTGACCGATGAGCAGGCAGGTGGATAAATCAACGCTCTTCCCTGCACAGGTGTGTGCGGAGATCGACAAGTGGATTGCAAAATACCCGTCTGATTGGAAGCAGTCGGCCTCGATGCCGGCGCTGCGTATCGTGCAGGATCATAACGATGGCTACCTGACAACAGAGTTGATGGACAAGGTGGCGGACTATCTGGATATGGCGCCCATCGCGGTCTATGAGGTTGCAAGCTTCTACTCCATGTATGAGCACAGCAGGGTCGGTAAACACAAACTGTGCGTCTGCACCAATATCTCCTGCATGATCAACGGCAGTGACAAGATTGTCGATCATCT
>JAUVEG010000131.1 GCA_030594925.1 Gammaproteobacteria bacterium | reverse complement strand
CTGGTCGCTATTTTAGCATAAACTTATAAGTGGAGTGCTTGCCGGGAGCACTCTGATCAAGTTGTTGCGTATCTCGATCAGAGCCTTCCCACAGATTTTTCTATGCAGGGTTATATATCAATGGGTTATAAGAAATATTCGTAACTTCTCAATAAGCCCGTGCGTTCGATCATACATAGGATGTGCCGAGGAACGAGGCGCATCAAAATCCGCACCGAATCGATGCGCCTCGCAAGCTCGGCACATCCTATAGGGTGTTATCCTCCACGGAGTTATTGAGAAGATACAAATATTCGGGGCTCCCTTCTCTCGAACCTCCATCCCTGGAGTTATTCAGAGCTCCCCTTGCAGAAGCCTGATAGTTTTCGCATTCAACCATCGTATAGGCTGTAATTATAAAACCCCATGATATTCCTGTGCTTTTTGATTTTTCTTGAAGTACATTGTTTTAAGTAGAGACTTGGAATATACTCTATATACAAGATATATATGGGGAAATACCACTCTTTGTCTCAAAGACAAATTGATAAGTGGAGGGTCAATGAAAAAATTACTTCTACTGTTTGGATTACTCTTCTATTTACTCTCGAGTGAGAGTGTTGCTGCAGGCGTCACTATTAATGGTGTGCGCAGCTGGACAGCGCCTGAACGCACCCGCCTGGTATTTGATCTCTCCGAACCTGTGAAGTACAAGGTCACCCATGCTGCAAACTCCTCCTCTGTGAAATTGCAGATCTTTCAAAGTCGGCTCAAAGCGGAAATTCCAACCTTCAACAAGCATAAGGTCATCGCATCTATCGCGACGAACCCGCTGAATACAAACAGTGTCGAGATTCAATTCAAACTCAGGAGAGCTGTCAGGGTCAAGAGTTTTCAGCTGGATCCCGGTGGGCGTTACGGCTATCGTCTGGTGCTGGATCTTCATGACAAGAAGCGAACTGAAAAAGCAGGCGTGGCGAAAAAGCAAACGCAGAAGAGCAGCAGGAAGCAGACTCCCACCGCGAAGATCAGCAAACAGATCCTTGTAAAAAAACAGACGAAAGCAGTGAGGCAGGCTCCACCCGTACCGCCGCAAGCAATAAAAAAAGTGCGTGGACGGGATATTGTCATTGCTATTGATGCAGGGCATGGAGGCGAGGATTCCGGCGCCAGGGGCAATGAAGGGACTTATGAAAAAGATGTGGTGCTGGAGATCGCCAGGAATCTGAAAAAGCTGCTGGACGAGGAGGGTGGTATGCGTGGCGTGCTGGTGCGCAAGTCGGACTACTATATATCCTTGCGCAAGCGTATGGAGATTGCACGCAAGCATCATGCGGATTTCTTTGTCTCTATTCATGCGGATGCTTTTCCGGATCCATCAGCCAGAGGATCATCTGTCTATGTGCTGTCGAACAAAGGGGCTTCCAGTGAGGCGGCTTTTTGGTTGGCCAAGCGTGAGAACCAGGCTGATCTGGTTGGTGGCGTGAGCCTCGATGACAAGGATGATGTGCTCGCTTCCGTGCTGCTGGATCTCTCCCAGGCGGCGAGCAGGCAAGTGAGCCATGAGGTGGCGCAGATGACAATCAGGAATTTGAGCAAGGCTGGTACGGTTCACTTCGGCGAGGTTCAAAAAGCGGGTTTTGCAGTCCTGAAATCACCGGATATTCCATCGATGCTGGTGGAGGTGGCTTTTATTTCCAATCCGATGGAGGAAAAAAAACTGCGTGATCAGGCGCAACAGGAGAATTTCGCACGGGCTATTCTGGCGGGAATACGCCGTCATTTCCATCGTTTACCACCCCCGGACAGCTGGCTGGCAATGCGCCATAAACCAAGAATCAGGGGAAGACAATATGTGATCGTAGCGGGAGATACACTCTCTGAAATTGCACAGCGCCACCAGGTGAGTCTTGCGCGCCTGAAAGACCTCAACCAGCTTGGGCAGAATGATATTCGCGCCGGCCAGGTTTTGAAGATTCCTGCCGAGAGTTGATCCGGATTTAGCTAAATGGAGTGATGATGGCTACCCTGAAACTTCGCCGTGTTGCAATTGACACATACAGGGAGAATGTCGCCTTCCTGCATCGTGATTGCGAAACCTATCGCAGTGAAGGTTTTCAGGCGCTGAGCAAGATCGAGATTCACAGGGATGAGAACAGAGTTGAGAACAGAGAAGAGAATGGCGTGCCGGTTATCGCGGTGCTGAATGTTGTTGATGATGCGGCCATCACCCAACCCGGCGAACTGGGCCTCAGTGAGCAGGTCTATGCACAGCTGGCGCTGCCGGAAGGTACGCCGGTGTGTGTTGCCCAGGCGGCTCCCCCCGTCTCCCTCAAAGCGGTTCTTCGTAAGATAGCCGGAGAACGGCTCGAATTCGAGGAGTATATGGAAATCACACGGGATATCGTCGAGAACCGCTATTCACGCATTGAGATGGCTGCATTTCTGGTCTCCTGCTCGCAAAATGGTTTGGAACGGGAGGAGGTGCTGAGTCTCGCCCGCGCCATGGTGGAGACAGGTGATCACCTGGATTGGGGAGAGCCACAGGTGGTGGACAAACACTCTATCGGTGGGATTCCGGGTAACCGCACATCCCTGCTGGTTGCGCCGATTGTTGCCGCCCATGGCATGCTAATACCCAAAACCTCCAGCAGAGCCATTACTTCACCTGCTGGTACAGCCGACACCATGGAGGTGCTGGCGAATGTCGATCTTGAACTCGGCAGATTGCACGATATCGTCCAGCAGCAGCGAGGCTGTCTGGCCTGGGGTGGTACTGCAAGACTGGCGCCGGTGGATGATATTTTGATTTCGGTTGAGCGTCCGCTCTCCATGGACTCACCGGGGCAGCTGGTTGCTTCTATCCTGTCGAAGAAAATTGCAGCAGGCGTTACCCATCTGCTGGTCGATATTCCGCTCGGACCAACAGCCAAGGTGCGCAGCCAGGCAGCCGCATTGCAACTGCGCAAGCTGTTTGAATATGTCGGCGACAGGATGGGACTGCATCTGGAAGTGATGATTACCGATGGCGCACAGCCGATCGGAAGGGGAGTCGGCCCGGTGCTGGAGGTGCGTGACGTCATGCAGGTCCTGCACAATGATTCTGAAGCTCCACGTTCCCTGCGTGAGAAGGCGCTGAGACTGGCTGGCCGCATCCTGGAATTTGATCCCGACGTGCGGGGCGGCCAGGGCTATATTATTGCCAGGGATATTCTTGATTCCGGGCGTGCGTTGGCGAAGATGGAGTCGATCATTCAGGCGCAGGGGGAGAATCAGTCCCTGCACCTGCCCGGCCGCCTGCAATTTCAAGTGGTGGCGCCTGATGATGGTATGGTGACAGCTATCGACAATTTACAGATAGCGCATATTGCCCGACTGGCCGGCGCCCCGATTGATAAGGGCGCCGGTGTTGATCTGTACAAAAGATGTGGCGATGCTGTGCAGCAGGATGAACCTTTGTACAGGATCCATGCTGAATTTCCGGCAAATTTCACATTTGCCAAAGATGCGGCAAAAAGGGATAACGGATTTCAAATCGGTGCTGCTGGTGATGAGCCTCTTGAGTAGTAATGGAGTGATCCTTGGTTTTTCGGAATACCGGGAGCCTGCTATACGCCTGGCAAGAGCAGCCCGTCTTCCCTATGCCGAGGTGGATATACACACTTTCCCTGATGGTGAAAGCCGCCTGCTCCTGCCCGAAAAACTGCCGTCACGGGTCGCATTTTGCCGCAGTCTCGATCACCCTAATGGAAAATTACTGGAACTCATATTAGCTGCGGCCAGCGCCAGGGAGCAGGGGGTGGAACACTGTACACTTGTCGCTCCCTATCTCTGCTATATGCGCCAGGACAAGGCCTTCATGCCGGGAGAGGTTGTCAGCCAGCGCATCATTGGAAAACTGATCGCTGATTATTTTACCGAAGTACTGACCGTTGACGCACACCTTCACCGCATCGCACACCTCTCCGAAGCCATTCCTGCAGGTGTTGCAATGAATCTGAAGGCGACGCAGCCGATGGCGCATTTTCTGGCCACTCAATTCGATAATCCACTGTTGTTCGGCCCTGATCAGGAATCTGAACAGTGGGTTGCCGCTATTGCCGCTCATGAGAAGCTGGATTATGTCGTGGCGAGCAAGCAGCGTTTTGGTGACAAGGATGTGGTGGTGAAACTTCCGTCAGCTTCATATCAGGGAAGAGATATCGTGCTGCTGGATGACGTGGCCAGCACCGGGAGAACACTGGAAGTTGCAGCCAGGGAGCTTGAATCCCATGCGCCGGCCTCCATTTCGGTGCTGGTGACGCATGCCCTGTTTGTCGGTGATGCACAACAGAGATTAGCCGCAGCCGGAGTCAAAAACATCTGGAGCTGCGATAGCATCTCTCATCAGAGTAATGCCGTGCATCTTGATGAAATTCTTGGGAATTCATTGGCCGCTATTTTTTCTGGAGAAGCATGATGCCATCCGCGGCTCTTTCCCGAAGCGCATGAGCAACTGCCATGTTCCTCTCTACGCCTTTGCCTAAATAGATGGGAATGATTCTTGACAATGCCGGGCTACGGACTATTCTTTATGTTGTGTAGTTAGATTTCCAGTAACTATTCAACATCTCCTACAACGATCTTGCATCATGCTGAACAGTTACGTTTTCCGTTAAGAGAATGGGGTGAATGCCCATGGGTATATGCATGAAAACGGTGATGTATATTACCGGCTTATTATTGACGACTCTGCTGCTGGTAAGCGAGATTTCAACCCATGCAGACGCAAAACAGCAATTTTCCCTCCCGCTGGATAGCAAGGTTAGTCACTCTGTGCTTAGCGCAATGCTGGATGCTTCAAGCGCCGGGGATTTCTATCAAATAGAGCCTGCAATTTCTAAAGTTTGGTTCACTGTCGACAGCATAGCCGGGGAGGCTAAAGGCAAGTTTATTCACTTCAAGGGAGGAATCGCCCTGCAATCCAATGACAACAGTGGCCAGGT